>JASHTU010000421.1 GCA_030040395.1 Acidobacteriaceae bacterium | reverse complement strand
GGAGAATTCGGAACTGCGCCGCGAGATCTGGTTCGCGGGCCGGGCGCCTGGCAGGTCGATGTCGGCGCAGACAAAAACATTTCTCTGCCCGAGAAGTGGACACTCGAGTTCCGCGCGGAGTTCTACAACGTCTTCAATCACCCGCAACTGGGTCAGCCGCAAGCCACTTTCAACCCGCTGAACACCACGGGGTTCGGCAGCATTATCAATACGGTGAACACGGTATCGCCGGTAACTCCGGTAGGATCGGGAACCCCGCGTGAAATGCAGTTCGCGCTGCGTCTCGAATTCTAACTCTATCTGGGCGTGCGTTCCTGACGAGTTCCAGGCGCAAGCCGGTAAATCCGAATTGACAATGAAGATACTGGTCATCGAAGACGAAGTAAAAACTGCTAAGTTCCTGAAGAAGGGGCTAAGCGAGGCGGGTTACGTGGTCGATGTTGCTGCAGACGGCCTGGAAGGTCTTTACCTGGCCCTGGAAGTTGATTTCGACCTCATCATACTCGACGTGATGCTTCCTGGCCGCGACGGATGGGAAGTGCTTAAGAGCGTGCGTGAGGCGGACGGGAAAGCGCTGGTTCTGATGCTTACGGCGCGTGATGCCATACACGAGCGAGTGCACGGATTCGAACTCGGGGGCGACGATTATCTGGTAAAGCCGTTCGCATTCTCTGAACTACTCGCCCGGGTGCGCTCATTACTGCGCCGGTTAACCCCGCGCGCGCAGGAGACCATCCGTACGGCCGATCTGGAGATTGATTTGTTGCGGCGCCGCGCCACTCGCGCCGGCCACAAAATCGATCTTACGGCAAAGGAGTTTCTCCTCCTTACCTTGTTGGCGCGGCGCTCCGGCGAAGTGCTGTCGCGTACGCTGATCGCTGAAACAGTCTGGGACATGAACTTCGACAGCGACACCAACGTCGTGGACGTAAACGTGCGCAGGCTGCGCAGCAAAGTCGACGATCCTTTCCCGGTCAAGTTGATTCACACGGTTCGCGGCGCTGGTTATGTCCTTGAATCCGGCCAGTAGCGCGCCGGGTGCGCAGCGCCTGAGCCGAACTCTTGCGTTTCGACTGACGGCGGCCTACTCGCTGGCGGGCCTGTTAATGGTGCTCCTGGGTACGGCCAGCTTATACATCGTACTTCGAGCCGAACTGAACAAAAGCACAGATCTCTTTCTTGCCGACAAGTTACACGTATTGCGCACCATGCTCCGCGAGCGGCCCGATGACGATGATGGGCTGCGCGAAGAGATTCAACTTGAGAATGCCGCGCGCCGGTACCAGCAGTTTTACATTCGCCTTGTGGATGAACATGGCGCACCGGTCATGACCACGCCCGGCATGGAAGAGCAGTTGGATCTCGATGAACTCGTCCGTCGAACCCGCGATCGCCCCGGAGCTTCAATCCCGATGGCAGGCAGACGCGGCCAACCATTTCGGGTCACCAGCGCCGACGCGCGGGTAGGCACGGCGCCTTCTCGCAACGACACAATTCAAATCGCGATCGACATTTCTCAGGAAGAGGCATTGTTGAGGCGTTATCGGTTGTGGTTCTGGGCCATCCTCCTGGCTATGTCGTTTTTCTTTCCTCTCATCGGATACCGGGTGGCGCGGCATGGTATTCGCCCGGTAGAAGAGATCGCCTCAACCGCTCGGAGAATCACCTCGACGAATCTGCGCGAACGAATCCGCGCAGAAGGCTATCCGTCAGAACTGGCGTCACTGGCCGGGACCTTCAACGAGATGCTGGACCGACTTGAAGAATCCTTCGAGCGGATTTCCAGATTCTCCGCCGATATTGCTCACGATCTGCGAACGCCGGTCAACAATATTCGCGGCGAGGCTGAAGTGGCCCTTGCGCGTGCGCGAACAGCCGATGAGTACCGCGAGGTCCTGGAGTCTTCATTGGAAGAGGCCGTCAGGCTCTCGGAATTGATAGGAGACCTCCTATTTCTTGCCCGCGCGGAAAGCCCACTGAAGAATGTGCGGCGACAGAAAGTCGAAGTGTGCGAGTTGCTCAGCGCAGTGCGAGAGTACTACGATGCCACGGCGTCGGACGGCGGGATTACCCTCGTGACTGCGGTCAACGCCGCGCCCATTACCGCCGAACTGGATCGCTCTCTGATGCTGCGGGCGGTGAGTAACCTGGTCTCGAATGCAATCGCACACACGCTGCCGGGCGGGATGGTGACTCTGGCAGCCGCAGCCGACGGCGAGGCGATCCGCATCGAGGTCTCCGACACCGGCGTGGGCATTCCCATCGAAGCCTTGCCTCGGGTATTCGATCGCTTCTTCCGCGTCGATCTATCCCGCTCCAAAAGCTCGGGCGGCACGGGGCTCGGCCTGGCCATTGTGCAAAGCATCATGACTCTTCACGGCGGCAGCGCAGAGATCTCGAGCGAGCTCGGCCGCGGAACCTGTGTCACTTTGCGCATGCCGGCCATCGCAGCAGGATGACAAAACTGTCATCTCGGCGTCATGCTCCCGCAATTTTTGCTTCATTACACTGTTCTCGTTGGCGCGGGCAATACCGCCACGTTCTGCAATCGAGGAAAAAAACCGCCGTACTCTCATGTTGCTCGTTCCAAGGCCCGACACGTTGGCATATCGATAGTCAACGGAACTGCAACTGGTCGATTCGACGTATCGCCGTCTCTCCAGCCGTCCACAAACTCCCATTTCCTGAAGCGACCCCGTCTAGCGCAGCCCATTCCGGATTGCGCAAGGAAAGAAACCCAAGCAAAAGGAGAAGGACAGATGTCTCGAAATAATCCTCTGATCAACCGTCTGCTCGTCGGCCTGCTGGCTGCGGGGCTGAGCGTTCCGGCCCTCGCGCAGTCCGTGCCGTTCCCCAGCTACCAGGTTGGCCCTCAGCCGAACGGCGCGTACGTCGTCAGCGACGGCGCCATCATCACCCCCGCCGGCGTCCAGGTCGACCTCGGCATCCGGGTCCGCGCCAAGGCCATTGCGCTTAATCCCACCGGGAATCACACCGCCGCCGTCCTTACGATGGGTACGTCGCCGTCCAACGGCAACGGAGCGGTCGAGGTGTTCAATACCCAAACCGGCGCCGTCCTGCAGAGCTACAGCTTCAAAGGAACGGACTCGAGCGGCAGTATTGCCGGCATCAGCTATACGTCGAACGGCAAATATCTGCTGTTCAGCCAGGACAGCAGCCACGTCACCATCGCCCGCGTTGATCCGGCGACGGGCTTACTCTCGGACGACGTCCAGGTCCGTGTTCCGATGGCCGTTAACGGAGCCGGCGATCTGACCACCGTCACCTGCTTTCCGAACAGCCCTCCAGGGACCACGGGCAG
>JASHTU010000420.1 GCA_030040395.1 Acidobacteriaceae bacterium | reverse complement strand
CCGCTGCCTCGTGGCTGCGCGGAGAAGGGCCAGGAGCTAAAACCGGGGTTTGCGACGAAACTTTGAGAACGCGGATTTTAGATATGCCGGTTCCGATTTCGCCATTGGGCCCAGGTGAACCCCCATATTTCGCTGGATTCTGGTGACAGTTTGCGGCCTTATTTCCCATGGCGCTGTGAGCTAAATCACACTACCGGGATCCGGCAGTGAAGCGCGTCGCGAGTGCGAAGCAGATGCCTATTTCGTTGCGGCTTACGGCAATGATGGAGGTTGGGAGTCGGAACATCTCTCCTTCTGTTCAACACCGAAGCCGGGGAACTCAAGTGGAAGGAGACGCGCTTTGAGCCGGATCACTCGCAGCCAGAATCCGGTTCATTCAAAAAGAGCCAATACTGAAAGCCGTCAACAATCGCCATCAGCGCTGCCTGGTTGAGGTCGCTGCTCACGCCCGCCGTGATCCACGGCTCGTAACCGTCGGCGTTGAAGCTCACGGTGACGCGCACATGGGCCGCCGAGTCGTGCGCGGAGACGTCGAGTGCGGTGACGGTGAAGGTGCCCAGGCGCATTTCGGCAATAGCCGGGTGCCACTTCTCGAGCTCCCGGCGCATGGCCTTGGTCAGCGCGTCTACAGGGCCGGCGCCCTCGGCGCGCGTCGTGGTGACGGTCGAGTCGCCGATGGTGAGAGTCATGAACGCCTGCACAAAACGGCTGCCGATTTCATCTGACTCGTCGAAGACGCGCCAGCTCTTGATGGTGAACCAGTTGTGCAGCGTCCTGAGCACCCGCATGCAGGCGAGCCGGAATGAGACTTCGCTGGCCGTGAATCCACCGCCCTCGATCATGGCCGGGTTGGCGTCCATCAGCGCCTGCGCTTGCGCCGCGTCGAGGGGCGCGCCCAGCGCTTCAGAGAGCAGCATGATGTTGGCCCGGCCCGATTGCGCGTTGACGCCGATGGTGGGGTTGGCGCCGACCAGCGCGGGATCGCACCAGAGATACGCGCCTGGGTTTTTGCGTTCGCTGCTGCCGTGCATGCCCGCCCAAGTCCCGAACGCCCCCGGCCCCACGATGGCCGCGCCGTGCGGAGCTTCGAGTCCGAAGGCGGCATAGGCCGAGTGCGCCAGGCCGGTGAGTCCGGCCAGCGCTTGCGGAGAAACAAACTCGGCCTCGCCGCGCAACTGCATGGCCCCGATGACCGTGGTCAGGTTGACATTGCCGCAGCGCTCGCCGGTGCCGATGAGCGTGCCCTGCGCCTGCACCGCCCCGGCCAGAATGGCGGCGCGCGTATTGGCCACGCCAAGGCCCCGGTCGGTGTGGCCGTGGAAGCCGAACCTGGCTTTCGAATATCGACGCGTGAGGTCGCTGATCAGCGCGCCGACTTCCTCCGGGCTGGCGCCTCCAGTGGTGTCGCATACCACGATGCGGCTCACGCCCTGGCGCACGCACCGCTCAATCAATTGGTGAAGGTAGTCCATGCTCCGCTCGGCGAAAGCGCGATCGGACGGGGCGCCGTTTTCACGCCGGCCGCACGCCGCATCCATCGCATGCTCGAGATCGACGAAAACTTCCAGCCCATGGTCCTGCAGGCAGGCGATGGTATCCCACGCCATGCGGAGATTTTCTTCCGGCGTGGTCTCGAGCGATTTTTCGACGTCCAGCAGGCGCGACTTGACAACCACGGCCGCAATGGCGACACGCCGCTTGTGGCGAACGATGAATTGGATGTCCGGCCAATCTTCAACCCGCGCGCTAGGTCCCCGCGTGCGGCCGAAGAGCGCCAGCTTCATGGCTCCCGTGTCCACCGCTTCGAGCGCGCCAGTCAACTCCTCAGCAAACTGGTTGGCGCCGGCAAAGCCAATCTCCGCGTAATGCACGCCGAACACCCCCATGTGCTTGAGCAGCGCCACGGCGTTGGGCACGGAGATCTCGAGGTTGGGCTGCTGCAGCCCGTCCCGCAGGCTGGTGTCATACACCTCGATGCGTCTGGTTATGGTTTCTTCCATTGCTTCGGTCATGCGATCGAACTGGATTTCCGGCGCGGCGGTTCGGCCGTCACGCAGTCTGTGTTCCATGATAAAGTCCGGCGCTGCTGCGGGCGGCCAGCGCGCGTTGGTGATTCAGACCGCGATCAGGTTGGTGTACACGGCCATGCCGACAACCGCGTCGGCGCCTAGCTCGTCAAGCGCGTCGATTTCCTGCTGGCCGCGAATGCCGCCGGCGACAATGAGCTGTTTCCGGGTGAGACTCCGCAGGCGCGCGGCGATCTTGATGGGAAACCCCTCCAACTTTCCTTCACCGTCGACGTGCGTGTAGAGAAACGCTGCGGCATAGGGCTCGAGCTGCGGAATGGCTGCATCGGGGGTGAGCGCCACTTGCGCTTTCCATCCTTTGATGGCGATGCGGCCGTCCTTCGTGTCGATCCCGGCAACCACGCGGTCAACGCCGACGCCTTCCACCAGCTGAGCGGCAAATCCCGCGTTCACCGCGCCGTCTGCGGAGAAGAGCGCGGAGCCGACGATGACCCGTTTGGCCCCGGCATCGAGCACCTGGCGCGCGCGCCCAATGGTGCGGATGCCGCCGCCGATTTGAACCGGCAATCGCCGTGCTATTTGCGCTAAAAGAACGGAGTTCTCGCCTTGGCCCATGGCGGCGTCCAGATCGATGAGTTGCACGAGGGGAAAGCGGGCGAATTTTTCGATCCAATATTCGAAATCGTCGAAGGCCAGGCGCAACTTTTCGCCTTGCTCAAGCTGGACGATG
>JASHTU010000419.1 GCA_030040395.1 Acidobacteriaceae bacterium | reverse complement strand
TCTCCGGTGTAGGCCGCCTCGATATATTTCCAGCCTTTGACCGGCGTTGGCGTCTCAGTCAGTGGATATGAGGGTTGCTCCCCGGCGGGTGTCACTTGAAAGAACAATGCCGGGACGTCTCCAACTGTTTCCAAGTTATAGGGGACGCGCTCGGGCGCCTGAACAAGAAATCCTTTCGAGGCGACGAACGGATTCTGGCCTTCAATTGTGAAGCGAACTTGGCCCGCCTGCACGATCCACAAGACGCGATCATCGGCATAGAACTTGGTCTTGGTCTTTTCGCCGGGCGCCATTTGGATGTATTGGCCGTGGAAATCTCGAGAGAGGCTAATCTCTTGGGTCCAACTCTGCTGCCCCACATGACTCTTGAGGATATCAGCTAGTTTCCACCACGGCCGGTTGGGCGCGATATAGGGCGTGAGTTCGACGGGTTGTGGCGCCCAGGCAAGTTTCAGTTGCGGCCTGCTTCTTACGCCATTGCGGCCTTGCCCTTGATCAGACGATTGCCCTTGACCTTGCGCCTGCGCTTCATCCGAGGACTGCGCCTCTACATTGGTCAGCGGCGCTATCGCAATCATTACCATCCCCAGCGCACTTGCAGTGAGCATTACAGACTTCAGTAATCTCATTTGGATTAGATCCTCCATTGGTTTAGAACGAGTACTTCAGCGTGCCTTGCAGTTCGCGCATCGGCTGAGCAGAGGTAACTTCCCCGAAAGCTGCGCTCGTGGTGTTGGTCGTGGGCGAGTTCCAGTCAGCGCGATAGAGAGTGTTAAAGGCTTCAAGCGGAACTCAATCGCATGCGACTCCCAGATATGGAAGGTTCGCGCGATGTTGAAATCGAAGTCCTAGCTTCCGGGAGGGTGGAGGTTGACTCTGGCCATGTTGCCCTCCTGTCAGTTGAGCAGCGGACTGGTGTAAGCGCCCGCCCATGCCGCCGGGTCCCAATACCCTCCAACTAGCCATGCCTTGGGCTGCTTCTGCCTTTAGGGGCCCAATCCGACGTACTCCGGTTGGTCGCGATTCATGCCCAGACCGGAGCTATCGGCGAGCTGGGTGGCATTCTCCGAGGCGCCGTCAGCGATGGTGAGAATGGGCCCCACCGTCCATCCGATGATGATGTGGTCGACGACGCGGTCGGGAGGGAGCGAAGTCCGTGCCGGAGTCATAGGGAAGATTGTAGACAAACGATGCGACAAACCGCCGCGGCAAATTGAATGTCGCTGGTCCGCACTCGCCAGACAGGTTATAGCTGTTCGTGGGCTAGAGATACCCACCTCCATTCGGACGGATGGAGCTGCCATTGGGCAACCAGCAGGGAGTGTACGACTGGGACCAGGGCGTTTACAATTCCCTGGACGCGAAGCTCACGCACCACGTCACCGACGAGCTCCATTACTTGGTTGCGTTTACCTGGGGCCACTCCATCAACTATGGCGCCTACCGCAGCAACACGGGTGACAATCTCTGGTCCAATAACAGCCCCTGGAAAGCAATTGAGCGCGGCGACTCGCAGTTTAACCAACCGCTGCGGTTGGTCGGTTCCTTCAAGAATGACCTGCCCTTCGGTCAGGGCAAGGGCTTCGCGCCCAGCAACCCGATTGTGGAACCACATCGTCAGCGGCTGGGTAGCCGGCGGCATTCTTACCTTTGGCTACGGAACCAGCATGAATGTGACTTCAGCCGGCAATCCGTCTCAGATCAACACGAAGGGCGCCGGTCCGGAATACGTGGGAGTTAAACCCTTCAAGAATCCGCACCGCGGCGTCACGGCAACGCATCCCTACTGGAATCCGGCAGCCTTCGATTGCGCTTATACCGCAACCGTCGCCAGTTGCTGTGCCAACCCCGGCTACCCGAATCAGGCCTGGCAGCAAGGAAACTGGGCCAGGACCCGCCGCTATACTCCTGGACTTGAGAACTTCGATGCAAACCTCGGCCGCACTTTCCATATCTGGGAGTCGCACACGTTTCTGGTCAGAGTGGAGGCCTTTAGCGCGGTCAATCATGTGAACTGGACTGCGCCTGCCACCACCGTCCCCTCCAGCGCGAACTTCGGCGTCATCACCTCCACCACCGAACCCATTCGCGAGCTGTGAGGCGCGCTCAAGTATACATTTTAAAATTCTCCAGGCGAAGCGCCAAGTGATGGTTGGGGTCGGTAGGAAGTCCATAAGGTTCACAGCAATCCGCGGAGCTGTTCTCTCCGCGAGCATCAACAAATAACCGCAGGTGCCGAAGGGAGGAAGATATGGAAATCAATCGCAGGGATCTGCTCGCTGCTGGCGCGGCGATCGGTATGGGTATGGGTATCGCAGCCACGGGCGCGTTGGCGCAAGAGGGTAAGGGTGGCTCCAAGGGCGGAACAGGCGGCAGGCCATCGGCGAGAGAAGTTTGGGCGGCCAAGCCGGTTCTGCCGACGCCGTACGTCCCGCCCAACCGGCTGATCTGGAGATTGCCGGACATTCTCGCTGCCCATAAGGACAAGCAGGATTGGACTCAGCATGTGGTGCGGACCCGCGATTACGACGCCTACTGGATCTCGATGGGACCGGGTAAAAAGACCAAGACCGAGTTCTATTCGGACGATCGCGTGATCTGGGTGGTGGAATCGGGACAAATTCGCTTCACCATCGAGGGCCGGGAGCCCTTTATTGCGTCCAAGAGTTTTCTCGTCGACGTGCCTGCGCGCACCTACTACAGCATGGAAACAGTTGGCGACGCGCCCTCGCTGCGCTTCGAGGTACGGCCGGCTGGCGAGATGCCGAGCTATCCGGTGAGCCAAACGCCGACGCCGGTCCCGGGTTGGAGGTACATCAAGACGCTGATCCACGAGCGCGGCAGCTATGACGATGCGGGCGCACCCCCCGGCCTCAACAAACCCTATCTTGACTTCGAGAAGGATGTGGTCGAAGCCAACGCGAAAAGCAGTCAGTTTGTGCTCGACGGCCATACGTCGGTTCATATCATCCGGGGGCCCGGCGTCCCCACGCCGCCGCCCACCAATCTCGGGCATTTTCATGAGAATATGGTGGAATTCTGGATCGTACTCGAGGGCAAGCTCGACGTCCTCGTCGAGGGCGAGAAGCTCGTCACCGGCAACATCGGCGATGTCATCCAGGCGCCGAACGAACGCTGGCATCGCGCCACATTTCATGAGGGCGGCATGGGGACACGGCTGGCGATCACGCCGCGCCAGTTGGGCGGCCAAACCCATTATATGCAGGTCGACAGAAACGGAGACGGCGACTGAAGGCGAGAACACCTACCCATAAATGGGATTCCGTTTGGGAGCGAACAGTGACTCACTCGTGGACGGCCGCCGTTGCGCAAGAGGGTCGAGTGCGTTTGTGGAGTGGTTTAAGTTCATTCATGTGTACGGCCTGTGGTGGAGGCATCATGCCGCTCGCACGATGGTGTCGATTTGGCGTCTGTCAAGGGCGAAATGAAGGGGAACCACTGGAGCGGAAAAAGAGGGAACCGGTAGGAGGAACGATCAAGCAGGGATTTTCCGGGAGAGGATTCAGCGGTCTGCGGATGGGTTGCGTTTGCGGCCGCTTTCCTTAAGGCGGTAGCTATCTCCGTGAATCTCCAGGATTTGGCCGGGTTGGGTGAGCGGTCGAGCAGTGCGGCGGTGAGGCGCTCGGAGCCGAAGATCTCGGTCCATTCGTCGAAAGGCTAATTGCTAGGCCGTATCGACATATAGCTGCAGTGTGATCCACGAGCAAGCCAAGGCGACGAGAGCCTGGAAAGATGTTTTGGATTTCTCATAGCGCGTAGCAAAGCGACGGAAACATTTGAGTTTGCTGAAGCAGCGTTCGATTCGGTTACGCAGCTTGTACAAGGTTCTGTCATACTCCCGTTGCTGTTTGCGGTTAGAGCGTGGCGGAATCACGGCTTTGGCCTGCATCGTTTCTTCTACGTGCTCGACGATCTTGTCC
>JASHTU010000418.1 GCA_030040395.1 Acidobacteriaceae bacterium | reverse complement strand
GCGGCAAGAGCGTTCATGACCGCGCCGCCGGCGTTGCGCGTGGCCATGGGTTTGCCGGCCGGGAAGCTGGGAATGGCTTTTTCCCAGCCGTTGGCAAGCTCGGCGTTCTGAGTGCGGGTGAACTCGGCGGCCGCGTCGGGAAACTTTTCCGCATAGGCGGAAAAGAGCTGGTTCCATTTGGCTTCGAGCTGGGCTCCGCGCTTGCCGGCTTGGCGCCAGTTGGCGAGGGCGTCGTCGGGAACGTAGAAGCTCTGGTCGCCAGGGAAACCGAAGAAGCGCTTGGTGGCCGCGGTGTCGGCGGCGCCGAGAGCCTCGCCATGGACCTTGTTGGTGCCGGCGCGGGGGCTACCGTAGCCGATCACGGTGCGGACAGCGATGAAGGAGGGGCGGGCGGTTTCAGCCTTCGCGGCTTCAATGGCGGACTCGATGGCGGCGAGGTCGTTGCCGTCAGTGACGCGCTGCACGTGCCAGTGATAGGCTTCAAAGCGCTCGAGGACATCGTCGGTGTAGCTGAGAGAGGTGGGGCCGTCGAGGGAAACGAGGTTGTCGTCATAGAGGAAAATGAGCTTGCCCAGGGCGAGCGTGCCGGCGAGGGCGGCGGCCTCATGGGAGACGCCCTCCATGAGATCGCCGTCGCCACAGAGGGCGAAGATGTGGTGGTTTACGATTTCGAAGCCGGGGCGGTTATAGATCGCGGCCAGGTGTTTTTCCGCGATGGCCATGCCGACGGCCATGGCGATGCCCTGGCCGAGGGGGCCGGTGGTGACTTCAACGCCTTCTGCCTCGATGGACTCGGGATGGCCGGGGGTTTTGAAGCCCCACTGGCGGAAGCCCTTGAGGTCGTCAAGCGTCATATCGTAGCCGCAGAGGTAAAGCGTGGCGTAGAGCAGGGCCGAGGCGTGGCCGTTGGAGAGCACAAAGCGGTCGCGGTCGGGCCAGCGGGCGTGGGCCGGGTTGTGCTTCATGAGCTTGTGGTAAAGCAGGTAGGCAATGGGGGCGCATCCCAGCGGGGCGCCGGGATGGCCGCTCTTGGCTCTTTCGACTTCGTCGACGGCGAGTAGGCGGAGGGTGTCAATGGAGAGCTGATCGAGAGAAAGCGTGGCGAGGGTCGAAGTCATCATGGATGAAACTCGTCCTTTCCGCTAGCAATTGGGGCGAAAGATCCACGGCGAAGACCGGAATGCGGTGGATGTTTCGCGAATTTCAAAGCGCGCAGCCTTGGAGCGAAGGCCGGCGTCTTTTTGATGCCGGCGCGTTCAGGAGGTTACGAAGCGGCCTCGATCTTGACCTTCACATTGTACCCAAGCCAGTGGTCGCTTTCGGGCCAGTGGAGGGTCCATTCCAGTTGGGTTGCGCCGGGAGGGGGAACGATGTCGACACTGAATCCGGCGCTGCCCAAGCCGCGGCTGACAGCGGAGTCTTTGGTTTCCCAACTATCGCAGCTCCAGGCCACCTCGAAGTAAGCGCCGTCGAGGATGCGCAAGGCGCAGCCCGCGCTCATGGATTGGATGGGGCGCTGGCGGGTGTAGATTTCGATGTCGCGGCGGACGCGGGTGCGGCTCTCGGGAGTCGAATAGCGTTCGTACACGGGATCGATCCGGTCGAAGACCTTTCCGTCCACTGCGGAGCGGAGGAGCTTGAGGTACTCGGCGTGGGCCCAGACCAACGGGACGGCGGAGCCGGCGGGCTGGCCGAGGCGCAGGCTCCGCTCGGGGCGGTTGGCCTCGTCCCATACCTGTTCGGGAAGCATCTGGCCGCAGGTGGCGAAGCGCTCGTAGGTGCGGATGAGGTGGTCGATTTCGTGGCCGGCGGCAAGTTCGTAATGAGCGCGCTCGCCGGTGAGCAGTGGCCACACGCGGCCCTGTCCCCAACCCATGTACGGACCGCCATCGGGGCGCTGGCCGTAGCCGTCGTAGTTGTAGCGGAGCCACCCGGGACCCTGGGGAAGATTGCGCTTGAGCACGGCGTCGACGACCTTGAGCGAGTCGACGATGAGGGGGTGGTCAGCCGGCCGCACGCCGTAGCGGACGAGCTCGAGGAAGCCGGCGTCAATGATTTCGCGGGCCTCGAACTCGGTGCGGGAGCCGGGCGGACGGTTGGCGAGGTGGATGGTTTCGGTTCCGCAGCCCTCGTGGGCGTAGGTTTCGCCGCACTCCGGAGGGCGGATGCGCATGTAGTGGCGCGTGACTTCGGGATGCAGGACCCCGTTGTTGGTGACGGTCCAGTCTTCGAGGTGGCTTTCGATCCAGTCGGCGAACTCCTCGAGGAACACGGCCAATTCGTTGGAATCGTGGGCGCGGGCGATTTCGGCGGAGCAGATGAGGCTGGAGATGACGGCGGCGAGGGTGGAAGGGGAGTAGCCGGAGTTTTCTTCCCAGCGTTCCTGGTGGGTGATGGGGGCCTGGCGGATGAGGCAGCCGGCGGCGCGCTCGACGAAGGGGAAAATGTCCAACTCGCCGAGGCTGTTGGCCTTCCACAGCCGCCAGGCCAGAATGAGCGGAAAGGCGATCTCGTCGAGCTGCTTGCCGCTCCAGTAGGGAGTGCCATTGATCCAGAAATTCTGGGCGAAGCCGCCATCCGGCTGTTGGGTGCAGGCGAGATAGACAAGGGCCCGGAGCGCGGTTTCAGCGCGGCCGCAGGCTAATAACGCCGAAGCCGTTTGGACCATGTCGCGGGTCCAGACCAGGTGGTATCCGCCGAGATCGTCGTCGCTTTTGATTTGGCCCCAGGGGATGGACGCTGAGGCGACAAAGGCTCC
>JASHTU010000417.1 GCA_030040395.1 Acidobacteriaceae bacterium | reverse complement strand
GTCCGACGACATTCCTATGAGCGCCATGTGGACGCAGGCCTTCGGCGTGAATCGCGAACAGTATGGCTACAACGCGGCTCAATGATATTCTGCATCAAAATTCGTTGTCCTTTATTCCATCACCGGAGTGTGAGTCTTGATTGCGGTAGATTGGGGCACGAGCAACTTTCGCGCTTTTCGCCTGGCGCCAGAAGGCGGCATTCGCGAGCAGCGTTCATCGCCGCGGGGCGTCTTGCATGTCAAGAAGGCGCAGTTCGAATCAGTGTTATGCGAGGAGATCGGCGACTGGCTCGACGATGGCGAAACGCATATCCTGCTCTGCGGTATGGTCGGCAGCCGGCAAGGCTGGGTCGAGGCGCCTTACCTTCCCTGTCCGGCGGGGATCGCGGACCTCGCGCACTCCGCTATCCACGTGCCTTTCAGCAGAGCGCAGGTGCGGTTGATCCCCGGTGTTGCCGGTGCGGATGAATGCGGTGTCCCCGAAGTGATGCGTGGCGAGGAAACTCAAACCATGGGGATCCTGGAAACATGCGAAGGCGATGGCCTCGTATGTTTTCCGGGGTCGCACTCCAAATGGGTGCATCTGCAGGACTCCAACATATCAGGCTTCCGCACCTACTTTACAGGCGAGCTTTTCGCCGCGGTGCAGAAATGCACCATCCTTGGTCGAACCATGGCAGGCTCCGATGCCAACACCGGCGAAGCCTTCGAGCGCGGATTAGCCCGAGCCGCCGACTCCGGAGGGCTCCTTCATCACCTCTTTGGAGTCCGCACACTGGCCCTGACCCGCCAGCTCGAAGAACATGACTCTGCATCTTATCTTTCAGGTCTCCTCATTGGCCATGAAGTTCGTTGCGCCATGCCCACGAGCGCGGAGGTGCTTCTGGTCGGTTTAACATCGCTTTGTTCGCTCTACGCGCGAGCCATCGAGATCTGCGGAGGTTTCGCACGCGTCGAGGGCGGTTTTGCCGCGGCGCGTGGCCTGGCCGCCATCGGAGCAAAACTCAAATGGAATTAAGGGCGCTTCTGCACGCTTGCCCCATCGTATGCATCCTCAGGGGAATCCGTCCCGATGAGGCGGAATCCATCGGCGCCGCTCTCGAGCATGCCGGAGTGCGCATCGTAGAGGTTCCTTTCAATTCCCCCGAGCCGCTGAAAAGCATTTCCATTCTGGCCCAAAAGTTAGGAGAAAAAATGCTTGTAGGCGCCGGAACCGTTACCGAACCGGAACAGGTTTCGCGGACCGCATCCGCCGGAGGCAGGCTGATCGTCACTCCCCATGCCAGTCTCTCTGTCCTTCAGGCTGCGAAGAACGCCGGCCTGATCGCCATTCCCGGAGCCTTCAGCCCCACCGAGGCGTTCGCCTTGCAAGAAGCCGGAGCCGACGCCATCAAACTCTTTCCCGCAGAGAATCTTGGCGTGGGCATGTTACGGTCGTTGCTCGTCGTGCTCCCCGCCCATACCATCATTATTCCTGTCGGAGGAATCGATGCTCGTAATGCTTCGTCGTGGCTTCGAGCGGGAGCCTTAGGCGTGGGCGTCGGGTCGGCCATTTTCAAACCCGGCGATTCAGCTTCCAGGGTGTTCGAAAGCGCACAACAACTCATGTCCTCATTGCAAGCTGTACGGGAACCCGTTTGAGCGCCATGCTTCAGAGCATGGGCGCACTGTTCTCCCGCGGGAGAGGCCGCCCGCGCTCTCCGCGTCAAAGCTGCTGGAATACACATCTGCAGGTGGCATTTCCTTCAAGAAAACGCCACCCGCTCTGCCCCCTGAAACGGACACGGGAACTCTGCAAGTGCTCTATGCAAGATCGTAGCGATCTAGGTTCATCACCTTGTTCCACGCCCCCACAAACTCCTTCACGAACGCCTCCTTCGCGTCATCGCATGCATAGACTTCCGCGATGGCCCGGAGCTGCGCGTTGGAACCGAAGATGAGGTCCACGCGCGTTCCGGTCCACTTGACTGCGCCGGTCGTGCGATCAAGCCCCTCGAACACGCCTTCCGATGCAGAGGAGGCCCGCCACTCTGTATTCATGTCCACAAGGTTGACGAAGAAATCGTTCGTCAGCGTTTCCGGCCGGTGGGTAAAGACGCCATGTTGAGAATGCCCGAAGTTTGCATTCAGCACCCGCATGCCGCCCACCAAAACCGTCATCTCCGGGGCCGTCAGCTTCAACAACTGCGCCCGATCCACCAGCAGCTCCTCCGCGCTCATCCGCCCGTCCCGGAGATAATTCCGGAACCCGTCCGCCGTCGGCTCCAGTACGGCGAAAGACTCCACATCGGTCTGCTCCTGCGAGGCATCCGTGCGCCCCGGCGAGAAAGGAACCTTCACCTCGTGGCCCGCCCTTTTCGCAGCTTCCTCCACAGCCGCGCAGCCGCCCAATACGATCAGGTCGGCAAGCGACACCCTCTTGCCGCCGGACTGTGACCCGTTGAAGTCTTTTTGGATCGCGTCCAGCGTCTCGAGCACCTTCGCTAGTGTTTCCGGCTGGTTGACTTCCCAGCCCTTTTGCGGCGCCAGGCGAATGCGCGCTCCGTTGGCCCCACCCCGCTTGTCGGAGCCGCGGAAGGTCGCCGCCGCAGCCCAGGCAGTCGTCACCAGCTCGGAGGTCGACAGTCCCGAGGCCAGAATCTTTGCCTTCAGAGCCGCAATGTCGCCCTCCCCAATCAGCTCATAGTCCACTTTGGGAACGGGGTCCTGCCACAATTGGGGTTCCGCGGGAACCAGCGGGCCCAGGTAGCGCGCAATTGGCCCCATGTCGCGGTG
>JASHTU010000416.1 GCA_030040395.1 Acidobacteriaceae bacterium | reverse complement strand
GAGTAGCCTTGGGGGTCGATTCCCTCACACGCTGCAAACTGCGCTGTTGTAACTTTACCGGTCTGGGATGACTTCCACGACGTCGTTCCCGGTCCAGGCAACGCTTCCGGCTTGGGTCAGCTTTCTTGTTGAATCGTCCCAGTGCAAGTGAGTAATCTGGCTGGCGCCGTTTTCATAGGCGTAGGTGAAACCATCGTCGTTATAGAGAGTGAAGTCGCCATTGGCGCCCGGATACACTTTTACGCGGACAATGGTCTGCTTGTCATGAGTGCTTTCGATGGCGCTGCCGAGCGGCACGATCGATCCCGCTCGCACAAAGAGAGGAATCTTATCGATCGGCGCGCTCACCTCAATCGTTTGACCGCCATCGTACCGCTGGTTCGTCCAGTAGTCGTACCATGCAGCGCCCGCGGGCAGATAGACGCTTTTCGTGGTTTGTCCTTGAGATGTTACCGGAGCAACCAGGAACGCCGGTCCGAACATATACTCATCGCCGATCTTCGCCGCTTTTGGATCGTTGGGAAAGTCCATAAACAGGGCGCGCATGAACGGCGCTCCAGTCTCATGAGTGAAATACCCTAATGAGTAGATATAGGGCATTAACTGGTAGCGCAGGCGAAGATAATTCTCGAGGATGGGCTCGGCCTGTTTGCCATACGACCAAACCTCGTTGTAGCGACGAGTGCCATGGGTCCTGAAGGTGGGTTCAAAGACGCCGTATTCATACCACCGCACGTATAACTCCGGGTAATCGTCATAGCCTCCGACATTGTCGCGCGCATCGGAGGGATCGATCAAAGGCGTATGCTCCGGGGTATGGACTTTGGGCAGAGCCTGCCATCCGCCGATATCATTGCCCCAGTAAGCGATTCCCGAGGCAGTTACATCAAGTCCGGTGGGAATCTGCCGTCGCAGCGCATCCCAGTCGGGGTAGATGTCGGAGGACCAGAAGATCGCCGAGTTATGCTGGGCGCCGAGATAGGCGTCGCGAGCCAGGATCAGCACGCGCTTATTTGGCGTATCTTTGCGCATGCCATCGTAAAAAGCGGCGGTGTGGAAGAGCGGGTAGACATTGAAATACTGCGCGCCTGGCCCTATCTTGAAGTAACTCCCGTCGGGCGGCAGGTCGGGCTCGGTTTCATCGGCCCACCAATAGTCGAATCCCTTGCTGGCGATGTCATCCCGCACCGCGCCCCAATACCACTTTGCCGCGGCGGGGTTGGTGGTGTCGATGTCCGACCCTTCGCGATCGTAGGGAAGGCCATCCTCCGGGGTTCCATCCGCGTGACGGATAAACCATCCGTTTGTCCGAATCAGATCGTAATAGCGCGAGCCTGGCTGGAAACGCGGCCACACGCTGATCATGGTCTCAATGTCCATAGCGTGAAGCTGACGATTCATCTCCGCCGGATCGGACCAATCTTCCTTAATGAAGTCCATCTGGCCCATCTTGGTGTAATAAAACCAGTCCAACACCAGAATGTCGATGGGCAAACGGCGCTCGCGATAGCCGTGGGCGACCGCCAACATCTCCGCCTGGGTCCGATACCGCTGTTTGCACTGGATCAATCCGTAAGCCGCTTTGGGCAGCATGGGCGTATCTCCAGTAAGCAACCGGTATCCGCCATAAATTTCGTCGATGTTGGCGCCGGCCACGACGAAAAACGACACCCTTTGGCCCGCCTGCGAAATCCACCTGGTCTGTTCATTGAATCCAGGCATGATCGTGGTCTTGGAAGGATTGTCCCAAAGCAAGGCGTAACCTTTGTTCGTGATCAGGAAGGGGACGCAGAAGGCGGCGCCACCGGCGGCCGTATAGTTCGCCCAGCACTCCACTTTATGTCCCCGGTGGTCGAGATACCCTTCCTGATTCTCACCCAGCCCGTAATAGTGTTCATCGTCGGGCGACTTGAACGTCGCCCCTACCTGATAGAACGGTGGATCACTCGGGCGCCGGTCGTACTTCAGTTGGCTATCGTCGTCCTTGTCATTGAGAACGGCCATTTCCCAGCCCAGCATATCGAGAAGGGGTTTGCCATTTTCCCCCGTGAAGCTCATGAACGAGCTGCCGCTAGAACCACCGAAGTTCTTCCGCGGGCCGACGGCGAACGAACCGTTAGGCCTGCGTTGCGGAGGAGGCGGCAGCGCCACGAAGACTGTGAAGCGCGCTGACTTATAGGTGTCGCCAGCAGCGGAAGTCTCATGGGTCCAACCGGCGGTGTCGGGTTTAGCCACAATACCGTAGCCCGGACCGGCCATGGCGTCATCCTTCGCCGTGCTCATGGTTACGCGAACGATGTTCGGCGCGTACGGCTCGAGAACTATGGTCGCGCCTTGCCTTTGAAGCGTCACACCCGCGGTTTGAGCGGCGAGCCCTGCCGCTCCGCACAGAGCCGTCAACATCCACGCCACCACTCGGCTTCGATGCGCAATTGGATTCATCCCTATTCCTTCCCGTGTGCTCCAAATAAATTCATGATACCTTTGCTGGCGCCTGACGATTCCACTCGCGCGCCAAGCCACGGTACAAGCGGGAGGTTAGGAACGCTCCGCGACATGCGCAGGCCTGCAGGGAAGGCGAGTTGGGCTCTGAAACTAGGGTGATTGTTGCAGAATGTTGGTAGAGGTCCGGATCATGCCGTTTGGGAAACATACGTGGCGGGAAGGCAATGCCCGGTTCTCACGATGGAAAGCGCGGTTATGCGCCCGGGTGCAGGCGAATTCAAGAGGGATGGGACAGCAATAGGACGCTCATCGATGGGGCGGTCAATGATGGGGTGCGCGTGGTGGTTAGTCTGCCTGGCGGTGGTGACGGTCTTCGCCGCCGCCGTTCGCGCCCAAGTAACACCGGAGCGTGGCGACCCCGCATGGTTGGCCTATCGCGCGGTCAAACCGGCGGCACTGTTCGGCACGAACTCTCGAATTCCGGCTACAATCGTCGTTTTGGGCAAGGATGCGCTGGAGCACTCGGCAGTGCGCGAACTAGTGCTGGGCTGGCGCGGCATGTTGAATCGTGTGCCGCGCGTGGTGGAGAGCAGCCGGCCCGGGGCGGCGATTCCGGCCGAAGACATCGTGGTCCTCGGAACGCAGACGCAGGTGTGCGCCTGGCGACCGGAGCTTTCGGCCGGCGCTGCGATCGGCCCCGATGCCTACCGCCTGCATCGCGGCGATACGCTGACCCTGACGGGCATGCCGGAGGGCGGCGAGCCCGCGCCGTTCGACTACATTGAAGTGACGCCGGCCGAGGACAGCGCGATTCATCGAACTCCATAGTTATGGATAGGCAAGAGACCGGCCATCGAGAGGGAAGAGACTGTTATGGCGGATGCAAGAATTGTCGAAGCAAAGGTGATTGTCACCTGCCCGGCGCGGAATTTTGTCACGCTTAAAGTCATGACGGCTGATGGCCTCTACGGGATCGGCGACGGCACTCTCAACGGGCGCGAGCTGGCGGTGGCGGCTTATCTGCGGGATCATGTGGTTCCATGCCTTATCGGGCGTGACTCGGAGCGCATCGAGGACACCTGGCAGTACCTTTACCGTGGCGCATACTGGCGGCGCGGGCCAGTGACCATGGCGTCGATCTCCGCCGTCGATGTGGCATTGTGGGACTTAAAGGCCAAACGTGCGCAGGTGCCGTTGTATCAGCTCCTTGGCGGTCGCTGCCGGGAGTCAGTGCGGGTCTATGCCCACGCCAATGGCCACAGCGTCGAGGACCTAATCGAGTCGGTGGCGAAGCATATCGAGTTGGGGTATAAGGCCATCCGCGTGCAGGCCGCGGTCCCTGGCGTGGCCGACGCGTATGGCGTTCCCCACGGCACGAAGACCTACGAGCCGGCTGACGGCGATTTGCCCCGCGAAGAAACCTGGTCGACGCCGAAGTATTTGCACTTCATGCCGAAGTTGATGGATGTGGTGCGGGCCAAGTTTGGCTTCGAAGTCGCGCTGCTTCACGACAGCCACCACCGGCTGACGCCCATTGAGGCCGCGGCCCTGGGCAAAAGCCTTGAAGAATACCAATTGTTCTGGCTCGAGGACCTTACGCCGGCAGAAAACCAGGACGGATTCCGCATGATCCGCCAGCACACCACGACGCCGCTCGCGGTGGGGGAAGTCTTCAACTCTGTATTTGACTGCCAGAGGCTCATTGCTGAGCAATGGATCGACTACATTCGCGCCGCGGTGACCCATGCGGGCGGCATTACTCACCTGCGGCGCATCGCCAGCTTTGCCGATCTCTACGGGGTACGCACGGGTTGCCACGGCGCCACGGACTTATCCCCCGTGTGCATGGGCGCCGCGCTGCATTTCGATCTGAGCATCCCGAATTTCGGCATCCAGGAGCACATGCCACACGCGGCGTTGACGAACGAAGTCTTTCCCCACGCCTATAGTTATTCCGGGGGCACGATGGTTCCCGGCGAGGCGCCCGGCCACGGCGTCGATATCGACGAAGCTTTGGCCGCAAAGTTTCCCTATAAGCGAGCGTATCTCCCCGTCTGTCGGCTTGAGGATGGGACCCTGCACAGTTGGTAGTCGCGAAAACGGGTTGAAGTGCGCCGGTCAACCCCCGAGTCTTCTCGGAGCGCGGATCTTCTTCCTTGCAGTCGATCACTCTTTTGGTCGTCACGCCCTGACGCGTCAGCATTCGATTGCCAGTGCGCCGATCCCTTCGAGTCTCGGGAGCGCACGCGAGTAAAAGCCCTGAATCGTTTTAGATCAAGGGTTCGCGTTGCATTATTGACGCTGCTTAGACGCGAAAGCGCCATATTTTGCCCTTGATTTTCAGAGGGCAGACGGTTCAGAATAACTAAAACGCTTGAGCAGAGGATCGCCAACTAAACCAGGACAAGGAGCCTTCTCGATGAAAAGCATGACTCGCCGTCAATTCGGTGTGGCCGCAGCCGCTTCCGCCGCTACCGTTTTAGCCGCGGCGTCGTTGCCAAGGAGCGCGGACAGTCAATCCCATGCCGCCAACCGGGCCTTTCCGCAAGGTTTTCTTTGGGGCTGCGCCACCTCCGCGTATCAGATCGAGGGAGCCGCGCGCGCGGATGGCCGCGGTCCCTCGGTTTGGGATACTTTTTCGCATACCCCGGGCAAAACCTTTGAAGGCCAGACCGGAGACGTGGCCGACGATTCCTATCATCTGTTCAAGGAAGATATTCGCCTGTTGCGCGATCTGGGAGTGGGCGGCTATCGAATCTCGATCTCCTGGCCGCGCATCTTTCCCCAGGGCTCAGGTCAGCCCAATCCCCGCGGTCTGGATTATTACCAGCGTGTCGTCGACGAGTTGCTTACCCATCGCATAACGCCTTACATCACCCTCTTTCATTGGGATCTTCCGCAAGCTTTGCCGGGCGGCTGGCGCAAGCGCGCCACGTCGATGGCTTTTGCCGATTACGCCGCTTATGTGACCCGCCATCTTTCCGATCGCGTTAATCACTTCATGACCACCAACGAGTTCATTTGCTTCACCGATCTCGGTTATCTGGAGGGCCACTTCGCACCGGGGCTCAAATTGTCACCGCGGGAAGCCAACCAGGTGCGCCACCATGGCATTCTGGCCCACGGTCTCGGCGTGCAGGCCATCCGCGCCAACGCTTCCGGCGCGGTGCGCGTGGGCCTTGCGGAAAATGCGGTTGTCTTCGTGCCCGTCATCGAGAACCGGGAGAATATTGAGGCCGCGCGCCGCGCCACCCGCGATCAAAACGCGCCATTCCTCACCACGGTTCTGGAAGGCAAATATCCTGAGAGTTACCTCGAGCACGAAGGGCCGAATGCGCCCCACATCGAGCTGGGTGACATGAACGCGATAGGCAGCCAGTTGGATTTTGTCGGCCTCAACGTGTATGAGCCCTCCTATGTTCGCGCGGACGCCTCGGCGCAGGGCTATATGATCGAGAATCCCCCGACGTCGTTTCCTCACATGGCGTCGCCATGGATCACTGTCGGCCCGGAGTGCATCTACTGGGCGGTGCGCAACGTCTGCGACCTGTGGAGCCCACGGGCGATTTACATTACGGAAAACGGCTGCTCATCGGATGATGTGATCTCGGTTGCCGGGCGTGTCGAAGACACCGATCGGCTGATGTATCTGCGCAATTGCCTGACCCATTTGCACCGCGCCGCGGCGGAAGGCTACCCGGTTAAGGGTTACTTTCTTTGGAGCCTGCTTGATAACTTCGAGTGGGACGACGGATACAGCAAGCGATTCGGCCTGCACTATGTGGATTTCGCCACCCAGAAGCGGATCCCCAAGCTCAGCGCGGAGTGGTACCGCCAAGTCATCGCCTCGAACTCCGTCATGTGACCGGCCTATTACAGTCGCTTCGCGGGACGCCAGCCCGATCTTCGCCCAGCGCACTCCAGCGTTCAATTTTCCTGCCGGTTCAGCCTTGAAGTCGCGCCGCCCCGCTCCGTGGCGCCAGGGCGGGGTCCCTAGCGACAGGTCTCAATGGTTGGGGTGGAAGCGCGTAACCCCAGAAGGCGTAGAGCGCAACCACGAGGTAGCATCCCAGCGGCACGATCATGGCCCACGCCATGCTGCTTGTCAATTCATAAACCAGCGCGATCAGTGGAGTAAAAATCGCTCCGCCGATAATCGCCATTACCAGCAACGACGCTGCCGGCTTGGTTTGCGGACCCAAGTCGCGCAACCCCAGCGCGAAGATGGTGGGAAACATCAGCGACATAAAGAAGCTGGTGAAAAAGACGCACCACATCCCCAACCAGCCGGGATAGAGAATGCCGACAGCCAGCAACAGAATGTTGACGGCTGCGAACAAGCCCATCAATACGTTCGCGCGCATGACTTTCATCCAATGGCTGGAGGCAAACCTGCCCACGCCGAAGCCCACCAAGGTTCCGGTCAACAGATAGCCGGCCATCTTCTCCCCCAGATGCGTGTAGTCCTGCACATACTGGATGAAGTAACTCCACGTGCCCACCTGCGCGCCGACATAACAAAACTGCGCCGCCACGGCAAGCAGAAAGTGCGGGTAGCGCAGCAGCTCGCGATAACGACTTTTGGGTTCGGTGGCGTCCGCGGTTCCCTCGTTGGCCACGGGGGGAAACGGCGCGCGCAGGATAAGGAAAGCCCACAGCAACACCACCGCGCCCAGAATGAGGTAAGGCGGCGCGGCGCGCAGAGTTTCCTGGCGAAGATAGGCGTCGTAAGTGCCGGCTAGCTTCATGCCCGCGATTTGGGACGCTTTGAGCTCGGTACCCGAAAAGATAAAGACGGTGCCGATAAGCACGCCAGCAATTGACCCCAGCGGATTGAAAGCCTGGGAGAAATTCAGTCGGCGCACCGCGCTCTCCGGATCACCCATCTGCGCCACCAGGGGGTTGGCGCCAGTTTCAAGGAACCCCAAGCCGCTGGCGATCACAAACAGAGCGAAAAGAAACAACCAATACTTGCGCGAGTCAGCGGCAGGCAGAAAAAGAAAGGTTCCGATGCTGTAGAGCACCAACCCCGTCAGCAGTCCCCGCTTGTAGCCGTAACGCCGCATGATCAGGGCCGCGGGCGTAGCGAAAAGAAAATATCCTGCATAAAAGGCCGACTGCACGAGCCCGGCCTGCAACCGCGTGATCGCAAACGAGGTCATGAACTGGCGGATCAGCACGTCGTTCAAGTTGTTGGGAATGCCCCAGAGGAAAAACAAACCCGTAATCAGCACAAAAGCTCGCAAGCTTTCGCGTGGAATCAGCGGCTTGGCGCTACCTTCCTTCGAGCCGGGCAGGGCGGTGACAAGAGCCATTCTCAACTCCTTTTCCAGAACCGACACATTGCCGCGCCCGGGTCCATCAGCGCCTGCGCTTCGCACGCGCGGCGCAGGG
>JASHTU010000415.1 GCA_030040395.1 Acidobacteriaceae bacterium | reverse complement strand
CCCGCGGAGTTGCATATCTACGCGGGGATCGGGCACGGTTTCGGCATCCAACCGGGAAATTCCAGGTCGGTTTCGCAATGGCCCGACCGACTCTACGATTGGCTTTTCGATTCAGGCTTCCTGACCAAGGCGGACTGAGCGAGCCCGCTGCGACGCCGCCGGGCGCCAAGGTGACGTTTTCTTGACGGCGAAGAGCTGTTAAAGTTCTCCGATAGAAACCCGGCAAAGGCTCTCATGAGCCGGGCAACGAGTGATTCGGTTTCAATTGCCGGCTCCGGGCGAAACGTGTACATTTCTTCGCTGGAGTTACAGATGGCTCCCGCTGGCTTTGTCACCGCTGGCCTTGTCGCATTCTCACAACCGTTTCTTCTCGTTGGCCGTCTGTGCAAATAGCATCATGGATTCATCTCACGGCCAGCTAACGAGTCAGCTCGCCCACATACGTCCGGCACAGCCTGCGTAGGAGCGCGGCTGAAGATGCACAACGAGGCTACTTACCTGATCTCAATGGAATCGATTGGAGGTGATCTGCGGCAGGCGTGGCGCCAGATCCACAGGGCGCGCGCCTTCGCCGCAACCGTGGTTTTGATGCTGGCTGCGGGTTTCGGCGTCAGCGTTGCGATTTTCAGCATTGTGCGCAACGTGCTGCTGAGCCCTTTGCCATTCCGTGATCCCGGGCGGCTGGCGCAGATCGTGAGCTGGTGGCCGAAGACGGGCGACCAGAACGGCTGGAGTGTTCCGCTGGGGGATGCGATCGATTGGAAGACGACGGTGCCGGCCCTTCAGGACGTGGCAATGTACCGCTACGACCTGCGCAACCTCACTGGGAACGGCGACGCGGAATCGGTTTACGGCCTGCGCATAACCGCCAACCTGTTGCCGATGCTCGGGGTGCGTCCGGAACGGGGGAATTGGTTTTCAGGCGAGCACAATCTGCCGGGAAGTACGCATGTCGTCCTCCTCAGCGATGATTTGTGGCGGCGGCGCTTCGGCGCGGCTACGGGAATTATCGGGAAGACGATTCATCTCGACAACGAAGGGTATGAGGTTGTCGGGGTGATGCCCAAAGGCTTCAATTTTCCGCTGAAGCTGGGGACCACCGCGCGATTGCCAACGGACCAGATGCAATTTTGGACGCCGCTGGCTTTCGATCTTGCCAAGCAACAGCATGGCGCGCCGAATGCCGGCGTCATCGTGAAGCTCAAGCCCGGCGTTACGCTCGGCGAGGCCCAGGCAGAGCTCGAAAATGCGTGTGAGTTGTTGCAGCGGGAGTATCCCAACACGAATCGGGACCTGAGCGCGCGAGTATTTTCTCTGCGTCAGCAGACGGTGAGACAACTGGACGGGCCGTTGCTTGCGCTGCTGGCGGCTACGGGTTTGATTCTGCTTCTGGCCTGCACAAATGTCGCAGGTCTGCTGCTGGCGCGCGGGGCGGCGCGAAGCGGCGAACTGGCCATTCGCATGGCATTGGGCGGCAGTGGCTGGCAAGTGGCGCGAATTCCGCTGCTCGAGGGCATTCTGTTGTGCTGTTGCGGATGCGTGCTGGGCGCGCCCGTTGCGGAGGCAAGCTTGAAATTACTGCTGCACCTGGCGCCCATCGATGTGCCGCGCCTGGCAAATACGAGCATCGACTTCAGCGCGACGATTTTCGCGGCGCCGCTCGCCATTGGGTGCGGTGTGCTGATCGGCGGACTGAATGCTCTCCAGGTTCTGGGGCGTTCGCCAAGAGAGGTATTGTCTGAGGCTTCGCGCAGCAGCATGGGGCGGCCGAGGACGAGGTTACGGAACTCGCTGGTTGTGGGGCAGGTGGCGGTTGCGGTGGTGCTGCTGAGCGCGGCCGGATTGATGCTGCGCACGCTGGTGAATCTTTTGTCGATGGACATGGGGTATCGCGCGGACCATGTGTTTTACGCGGTCACAGTGCTGCCACCCGCGCATTTTGAGCCCCAGCAGGTGTTCTTCAGCAAAGTGCTGGATCGGCTGAGGAGCACGCCTGGCGTCGAACTGGCGGGCATCTCGACGGGGTTCCCCTTTGTAGGGCAATACGACGGCGTGAAGGCGCAATCGACCGGCCTGGCGAGCAACGGCAGCAATGCGGGGATCGACGCGGATTTTAACGCTGTCTCTTCCGGCTATCTTGAAGCGATGGGAGTGCGGCTCATTCGCGGGCGATTGCTCGTCGAGACGGATGGGAGCGATACGCCGAAGGTGGCGGTGATCGACGAAGAATTGGCGAGAGCGTTGTGGCCGGATAAGAACCCGATTGGGCAACTGATCAATGTTGACGATCCGGCCAAGCCGGTGTGGCGGCGGGTAGTGGGAGTGCTGGCGCCGATGAACAATATCTCGCTGGATAGGGCTGCCCGACCGACAGTATTCGTCCCCATCGGCCAATCCACGGGATACCTGAATTTTGTGGTGGTGAAGAGTCGAGTTTCGACGCGGGAGGCAGCGCGATTGATCAAGCACGCGGTGGCGAGCGTGGATGTGAGCCAGGGCGTGTTCTTTGTGCAGTCGATGCCGCAGCTGATTGGCGACACGGTTGCGGTGCGGCGTTTTCTGTTTACCGTGTTGACGTTTTTTGGTGGAGCGGCGCTGCTGCTTTCGGCGTTCGGTGTTTACGGGCTGATTGCGTTTGTTGCGGCCAGCCGGATTCGCGAGGTGGGGATACGGATGGCGCTTGGCGCCACGCGGAAGAGCATTGTGGGACTGGTGGTGTGGCAAGGGATTCGGCTGACGCTGATTGGCGCGGCTGCCGGTGTGCTTGCTTCGGCGATGGTCGGGCGGCTGCTTGCCGGGATGCTCTTCGGTGTGCGCGCAGTCGATGTGGAGACGCTTCTGCTCGCTATTTCAATCCTCGGAGCCGTAACGACAACCGCAGCTCTCATCCCTGCATGGCGAAGCTCGCGCGTTGAGCCGATGACCGCGTTAAGGACTGAATAGAGCGTTTTCGATTCAAATCCCGCTATCGTGGTATCGTGCAAGGTGGCGTTTCCTTAAGGAAAGCGCCAGTCGGCTTCCCGGTTCCTGTAAAGAGTGGAATCGAAAATACCGTAGTCCTTTCCATTGCCGCCGATTTCCGACGGCGCCCCGGGGCCGAGGGCCGGATCCGCATGGCGAGGCGGCAGCGCAGGCAGGCCCGAGGCTCACACGCCGGCGGCGCGGGGGGCTTTTTCGGGCTCAGCCGCCGGGGCGCGGGAGGTGTCGGTGTGTGCGTCAGAGGTCGAACCAGGTTCGTCGATCCACAGGCAGACGATCCACCAGATGATGACGCCTAAGTAGACGATGTCGCTGGCCGAATACATCCGGTCGCGGAGGGTCATGAGGCGGTCGTACTGGGCGCGGCTGTGCACGACGGCTTTGAGGGTGATGGCCTGCCAGACGCCCCGTACCGCCAATTGCGCCACGGCCGCGACGGCAAGGCCCACAACGATGCGCTGCACGTGGCTCCGCCAGCCGGCGTGAAAGCGGCGCCCGAAGACAACTACCAGAACGGCCAGTTCGACGGCCAACATGCCGGCGAGCAGGTCGCCCTTATCCGCAGCCATCTGCATGCGGCGCAGCGTGGCCAAAGTGGAGGACGCGGAGAGCGTGGCCCAGGAAGGCCACGGGCCCCAGAAGGCCAGCGCCGCACCGCTGACTGCCAGCGCCGCCAGGGTGACGCCGAGCCCGGTCCAGCGTGGGGCCTTGGCAAAGGCGGTTCGCGCCATTTCCACGATGACAAGCAAGGCAGCGAGGGCGGCCAGGTCGGCGAGGGTGAGAAGAATCCCGCTCAGGACCAGAGGCTTGATGCGGTTGAAAAGGAGCCGGGTGACGAGCAGGCGAAGCGTCATGACCGCGATGCTGGCCATGAAGAGGGGAAAACGCCGCGCCCGGTCGCGCCCCAACAGCACCACGAGCAAGACGAGCAGAGCCGCAAAGGTCAGCGTCCAAAGAACCTGGTCGGTAGAAAGTTGAAAGTGCATCGCGCCCTGGCCCGGGGCCTTCCCAACTTCGGCGAAGGCCCTTTTCCAGTCTATAGGGAGATTGCCCGGAATGTGGGCAGGTCAGCAAGTCGGCAGTTCAGCAAGTCGGCGGGTAGCCGGCGCGTTGGGGTGGTTCCAATATTCTGATGGATATGCTGGTTCTTGCCTCCGCCTCCCCTCGCCGCCGCGAGTTGCTTGCCCAGGTTGGGTATGTCTTTAAGGTGCATCCTGCGCAAATCCCGGAGGAACCGCTGGCGGGCGAAGACCCGATCGCATATGTGGTGCGGCTGGCGCGCGAGAAGGCGGAGGCGGTGTTTCGCGAGCTGACGGCGGCAACGAATGGGCGCGGGATGGACAGCGACGAGGGCCGGCTTGCGGTGCTGGGCGCGGACACAACGGTGACTCTGGACAAGCAGATCCTGGGCAAACCGGAGGACGCGGCCGACGCGGCGCGGATGCTGCGCCTGCTCTCGGGACGCACGCACCGGGTAATCACCGGAGTGGCGCTGATGACAGAGGAGCGGGTGGAGGTGGCGGCAGAGGCGACGGGGGTGCGGTTTCTCACCTTGCGAGACGAGGAGATTGCCGCCTATGTGGCCGGCGGCGAACCCATGGACAAGGCCGGGGCGTACGCCATCCAGGGGCGGGCGGCGCGCTGGATTCCGCGCGTAGAGGGCTGTTATTTCAACGTGGTGGGGTTGCCGCTGGCGCTGGTGTGCTCGCTGCTGGAGGGGGCGGGGATTACGGCCGCTTAAAGGACGCGCCATGTGGGCCTGGCGCCTCGGGAGCCTGGAAAAAAAAGCGAAAAAAATCAAAACAAGTCAAGGGTTTCCGCGGTACACTTCGGTGTTCCCCCAAAAGGACCCTTATGCGAATCGCTGTAGTTCTGCGCAGCGCAGTTCTGCTTGTTGTCGCGTCTGTTCCGGTTCTGATCGAGGCGCAATTCCGGCCGCCATCTCAAGACGAACTCAAAATAACCTCCGACCCCAAGGCTCCGGGAGCGGCGGCGGTGTATCTCGACATTGAGGAGACCGCCGACGACCTGATGCACAACCAGAGCGATTACGCGCGGATCAAGGTGCTGACCGAAAAGGGCAAGGAACTGGCCACGGTGGAGGTCCCCTACGGGGGCAACTTCAAGGTCACGGACATCCAGGCGCGGACGATCCACCCGGACGGGACGGTGATACCGCTCGAAGGCAAGCCGGAAGATCTTCTGGTGTCAAAATCCGGAGACATGCGGCACGTGCGCAAGGTATTTACGCTGCCCAGCGTGGAGGTGGGGAGCATTCTGGAATACCGCTATTTGCTGGATTATCCGGACGATCACGTTTCGTCGCCGACGTGGGAAATTCAACGGCCCTACTTTGTCCACCACGCGCATTACGCCTTTACGCCGTTCAAAGGATTCCTGAGCGGCTCGCAGAATGTCACCAGCCACTACCTGGTCAACGATCGGGGAGATGTGCTGAACACCCTCATGTGGTGGGTGAGGCTGCCGAATGGACAGAAGCTGAACCAGGACGCGATGGGCCGATTCAGCCTGGAGGTTACCGATATTCCGGCGATTCCGGATGAAGAATGGATGCCGCCGATCCGGGACTATCTCTACAAGGTGACCTTTTATTACAAAGCCGCGGCCAATGAGGGCGATTTCTGGGCGGCAGAGGCGAAGAGGTGGTCGAAGGACGTGGACCATTTTGCCGAGCCGAGCAAGGCGATTCGTGCGGCGGTTGCGGGCCTGACTGCGCCCGGCGACGCCGAAGAGGTGAAGGCGCAGAAACTCTATACGGCGGTCGAGGCGCTCGATAACACTGACTTCTCGCGGCAGAAAAGCGCCTCGGAGCTGAAGCAACTGAAGCTGAGGATGGCCAAGCGGGCCGAGGACACCTGGACGCAGAAGAGCGGATCGAGCGAAGACATCGCCCTGCTTTACCTGGCCATGCTGCGCGCCGCGGGGTGATCGATCCCGCCGCTCCTTCGCTGATCGGCGACCACATGATCACGGCGATCGAGTTGCCGGCCGAAGAGAATGATCCCCGGCTGAGGTCGCGGGTGAAAACCGCCGATGGCAAGACGCTGCTGATTTTCGATCCCACGGACGAAGAGACGCCGGTGGGGCTGATCCGGGCGCAATTGCAAGGCGCTTACGGGAATCTGGCCGATGGCGAGAACAGCCAGGTGATCGAAATGCCCGTGCTGCCGCCGGATGCAGCCGGAGTGGAGCGTCAAGGCTCGTTTGTGCTTGCGGCCGATGGATCGTTGGCTGGCGACGTGACGGACGTTTTTACCGGTGACGATGCGGCCCGCGAGCGCTCCATGATTCGGCAAAGCGACGCCAAGGATGTACACGACCGGCTGGAGATGTCGCTCGGCGCCGACCTTCCCGGGCTGGCGTTCAAGGGCTATGCATTCAAAGGAACAAGCGACCTGGACAAGCCGCTCGACCTGGAACTGCACCTGAGCGACACCAATTATGCGCACTCCGCCGGGCCGCTGATCTTGCTGCGCGCCCGGGTGTTGGGCAGCGACACGCGCGCCGTTCCCGATGCAGCGGAATGCGGGAAGCGCACATTCCCCATTGAAGTTGGACACCCTGGCCGCTGGCGCGACAGCTTCGAGATTACGCTCCCGCCAGGATACGTGGTGGACGAGACGCCAGACCCGGTGAACGTGGATGTGGGGTTCGCCAGCTATCACTCGGCAGTTTCGGCCAAGGACAACGTGCTCCGCTATGAACGCGAGTACGTGGTGCGGCAGGTGGAG
>JASHTU010000414.1 GCA_030040395.1 Acidobacteriaceae bacterium | reverse complement strand
GGTCGAGCGACGGCAGGCGGAAACGCTGGTGGAAGAAACAGAGGCGCGGGAAGCCCGCGAATCCGAGCGCCGCGGCCAACAGGCGTTGGACGACTGGTATTTGAACCGTCGTCGGCGGGATGGAGCCGGGGAACAAACGCCCGGCGGTTCCGGTCAAGCAGATTGAAGGTCCTCACGGCCGCCGCGAAACACTTGAGCAAATTTCAACGCGAGACGGGCATTCCTTCCTCATTTGGGACCCTCCATCCCATTTCGTGACAACCTTCTAATTCGCTTGCCGCCTCTTTGGCACGGTGTCTGCACCATGTTCCGGTATGAGCGTTGCCGCGGGAATTGAGGGTGCGGGCGCCGGAAGCGGCGTAGAGGGACTTGGGTTGGCCTCTACCGGAGGCGCGGGCAAGCCTGCGGTCACGGGCCAAGGAATGGCTCCAACGGGCCAGGTGAATGCGGAAAGCTTTCGCTCCCGGTGGCAGACATTTCTCGATTCGCTGGGCATGGAGCCGGTTGGGCTGGCTCCGCGTGGCGCACCCGCCGAAGAGAATTTCGGTCCGCAGGCGGCGGAGGTCCCCACCAACGAATTGGGCCAGGGCCAGGCAAACCCGGCTGCGCCAAGCGCAGCGGCGGGGCTCCAAGACGGCTCGGCGCCGGGTCCGGTGCAGGTTCGAACCGCCGGCCCCAACCAAGCCGGTTTGATGGCAGGGAACGCATCGGCAGCCTACAGGCAATTCGTCGCTGCGCGGGATCGCATGGAAGCAGGGAGCACTCAAGCGGCAGTGGATGGCGCGACCAATTCCGGCCAAGGCCTCAAGCGGAAGGCCGACTCCGCAGCCCAAACTTCGGCGCGGATTGCGGCCCCGGACGCCGTGGCTCCCGACCTCAATGCCATGCAGCAAATTGCGGGTCTGACGTCGGCCTCGGGAATGCTGCAAGCCTTGCCGGCGCCATTGTCGCGCGCGGCGACGGGCTTCGCGGAGAGTTTCCTGAGCGGCTCATCTTTCGAATCGGACGGCCCCTCCGCCCCCAGTGGCGCCGGCGCGCGCGGAGCGCCGGAGCAGGAACCGGGAAACCGGGGCGCGCATTTGCCCATGGACGCGACGGCTGCGGGGATGACGCCGGCGGCCTCAGCTTTGCTCGGCGGCGAAGGGCGGCCAGCCTTCGGCGGAAACGCCTTGAACCAAACTACCGGCGCGGACGAGGCGATCCGGTCAACCAGCGGCCTGGATTCAACCAAGGGCCAACTGCATGCCGGAGGCCCTGACGCCACTCCGGCGGCTGCAGAGAATCAGGATTCGATTTCGTCACCGCTGGGAAGCTACCTGGCGGCCGGCGTCGGCGATTCGCTCGCTGCCGCACAACCGGGCCAGGGGACGGAGACGGGTGATGCGGGCTCGCTTTCAGCGGCGGAGATCGCGGGTGGGGCAAAGCTGAAATCAACCGCCGAACCGCGATCCTCCGGCCAGGTTGCCCGAAGGAGCACGCACACATGGGGCGTTGCCGAGACGGCTCGACCGGAAGCCCATGCCCTTTCGCTGCAAGCGGCCGGCGTGGGCGGCGCTGCCGGCGCAGGAAGGGATAGCTCGATCCTGGGTCGTGACCTGACCGTCGCGCGGGGCACGGGGGAAGTTTTCTACGAAGGCAGCGCCTCGACCGATGGCGCCGAGACCGGGGCGCGGGAAACATTTGCGGCTCTTGATGGAGATGCGGGGCCGGGGACTATGAGCTGGGTCCATGCCGGGGCGCAGCGGGCGGAGGCAGGCTTCCAGGATCCGGCGCTGGGCTGGGTGAGCGTGCGCGCCGACCTGAGCGGAGGAGCGGTGCACGCAGCGGTCGTAGCGGGATCTTCGGAGGCGGCGCAAGCTCTGGGCGGGCATATGGCGGGCTTGAACGCCTATTTGACCGAACATCATGCCGGAGTGGCGTCGTTGACGATGGCGTCGCCCGACGGAGATGCGGCGGCGAACGGGGGCGGAAATCCGGGCGCCATGCAGCAGGGACCGGGTGGAAACGCAGCCCAGAGCAGCGCTTCCGAGCCACCGGCCGATGCGCCTCTCCGAGCCTCTTCGGAAACCCGGGAAATCCCGGCGCGAAGCGGTGGAATGGAAGGGGCAGCACCGGAAGTGCGGCAGGGCGGGCACATCTCGGTTATGGCGTGATTTGTTGAAAGAGAAAGAGCAAAGGCAAAAAAGGAGCAGACAATGGCGGCAGCGGCGGCAATTTTCAATCAGCACATGGCGGCGGGACAGGCGTTGATAGGGAAGGTCGCAATTCCCATGGACAGCACGACCTCGGGAACCAGCGGTTCGACCGGCTCAAGCGCCGACTCGAGCGGCGACTCCACAACCATCTCGGCCAACGACTTTCTCACTTTGCTGGTGACCGAGATGCAGAACCAGGACCCGACCGCGGACACCGACCCAAACGAATACATCGACCAGCTTGTCCAGGTGAACAGCCTGGAACAACTGATCGACATTAACCAAACGCTGACCACGGACCTTGGCGCGCCAGCGAGCACCAGCGACGGCACGCCTTCAAGCCAGGCGGTCGGAGCAGGGCCGAAGGCGGAAGGCGCCATTGCCCAAACTCCGACAACGGCGAGTAAGGCCACCGCGTTAAACGCGGCGCCATCGGCTCCCACCGCCGGCTCCGCGCTCCAGTCCTTCGCCGCGCGTCTGGCCCCCGGCAACCTCGGCGCTCCGGCATCCAACCCGGCGGCGCAGCGTGTGGCTCATGCGCTTGACGGCCGCTCGCACCGGCAACAAATCGAACCGCGTTAAGGCTCATTCGTGCGCAGGCTACACGGCCCGCGCCCACCTCCCGGGATCCCCACAGGCAGGTCTTCGCCGGTGGGGTGGAAACCCCGGGGCCCCCACAGGCAGGTCTTCGCCGGTGGGGTGGAAACCCGAAAGAGAATCTCGAGAGGAGAATTCCGATGGCAAGCTTTTCCATTCCGCTGACTGGGCTCAATGCCGATTCGGTTGCGTTGAACACGATCGCCAACGATCTGTCGAACATGAGCACTACGGCTTTCAAGGCGCAAACCACCAACTTCGCCGACCTGTTCTATCAACAGATCGGGACCACCGGTTCAGGTGACCCCATTCAGGTCGGCGCCGGGACGCAGGTAGCGAACACCGCGACCGACTTTACCGTGGGAACGCCCAACACCACCGGGGTTTCCTCGGACGTGGCCTTGCAGGGCGGCGGCTTTTTTGTTGTCAACGACGGAAACACGCAGTACCTGACGCGCGCGGGCGATTTTCAAACCGATGCCAACGGCAACCTGGTCACCTCGAACGGGCTGAGCGTGATGGGTTACCCGGCGGTCAACGGGGTGGTGAACACCAATGCGCCGCTGACGGCGATCAACATTCCGGTGGGCCAGGTAGAGGCGCCGCAGACCACCACCACCATGAACATGACGGCGAACCTGGATAACGAAACCGCCGCAGGAACGCAGTTTCCTGCTGAAGTCACCGTGTACGATTCGCTGGGCGAGGCGCATTTGGCCACCGTAACCTATACCCCGGGAGCCGCCGCCAATACCTGGGATTACTCGGTTTCGTTGCCGGCGGCGGATTACGCGGGCGCGGCTCCGGCGCCGATCACTGGAACCATGACCTTCGACGCGAACGGCAACCTCGTGCAGGTGGCGCAAGGCGCCGGCCCCGCGCAAAACGTGGGAACCGCGGCCGGCGATGTTTCCTCGATTGCGCTGAACTTCAATGGCCTTGCCGATGGCGCCTCGAACCTCGCCATCAACTGGAACCTGCTGGGCGCGGCCGGGACCCCGACCATCAGCCAGGTCGACACGGCCTCCGCGGTCTCTTCGACTACGCAGAACGGCTACGCGAGCGGTCAGTACCAGAGCTTCACCATCGGCTCCGACGGGACGATCGCGGCCAGCTTCTCCAACGGCCAGACACTAAACGTCGGTCAACTGGCGCTGGGCACGGTGGCCAATCTTCAGGGGCTCCAGGAGATGGGCGACGGCGATTATGCGACCACCCTGGCCAGTGGCACGGCGAGCATCGGGACATCAGGAACAGCCGGCCTGGGGGCGATGGAAGGCGGCGCGTTGGAATCTTCCAACGTCAACATCTCGGCTGAGTTCTCGGATCTGATCGTTGCGCAGCGCGCCTTCGAGGCCAACGCAAAATCGGTGACCACCTTCGATACGGTGACCCAAGACACGATCAACATGGTGCACTAAAGCATTTCTCTCTTTCTGCCGCGTCCGCGGCGCGGCAGAAGGACAAAAGCTCGCAGGTTACCCCTCCCCTGTTTCCGTTGGCAAGCTTTCTGTAATCCGTGGATTTGTGGCCGGCTCCGCTCCAAATATGGGATAGCAAATCGGTTGTTTATCCAAACTCCACAGTCGACTGGGCCGGCTGCCTGGATGGTGAGGATGCTTCCTGTCGCGCCTTTGATTCCTTTCCCATCGGCGTTGGCCACGCCGCTCCATTTTCAGGAAGGATTCGTTAGGGCTCGGTCATTCGCACGCCGGACGCTCCAACGGTCGCAGACGAGGAGTCAGGGAGAGCGCCCGATCCGGCCTCCAAACGATCTCGCGACGAAAAGCACGACGCGCCTTTGATCTCGGAGTGGAGCTCGTGGCCGTTGTCAATGCGGAGGCTGGCGTGGAGCAGATCGCAGATCTCGTCCCTCATCTTGGTGAGCCTGGGATCCAGACATTCGCGGTTGGCTTGTTTCCGCTCGACTTTGGCTCGCTCGTCCCGTAGCCAGGCGTCGTAATAGCTTTGATTGAGCCGGCCTTGCATGTCCTGCCGGAGCAGCACCGCTCCGGCGGCAAAAAGGTCGTGGGTCGAGGGGTCGCGTCGCCAGAACTTCCATGCAGGAAGTCCCAAGAGCGCCCTCCGCATCGGACCTCCGCCCGGTGTTCCGTTGGATTTGAAAAGTAGCATGGTTTCTTCTCCGTTCAAGCGTTAGAAGTGAAAACGGCGAAACGATGAGAGCGGCTGCTCCAATGAACCAAAGCAGGGCGAACCATAGCAACGCGAACCGCGGCAGGGCCGGGCTTCTCTTTGACTCGGATCCAGTCTCCCTATTCTGAAAAGCGATTTTCGGGCGCCAATTCTGTCATGTTTCCGGAAAAACTGTTGCAGGCGTGTGCTCCGGAGAGCCGGCTCCACGCGCGGCGGGAGCGAAATCTCGCCCTCCGCACACGCCGGTCGCCGCGATGGGTTTTCCAGCGCGAATTCGAACAAATTTCTTTTTATTTTCTGAATTAGATCGATTTGATATGATTTTATCGATTGAAAATGAGCAGTTTCGTTCATATTCTCTGAAACGGCCCCTCGATTTTTCCGCAAAATACCCCGCTTTCCCTGGAGGTCTTTGTGCAATTGCTTGTGCGTCGGAAACAGATCGCTCGCCTTTTCCTGCCCTTGCGCTTCCCGGCGCCTTCCTGTTTCCTGGTGGCCGTTGGACTAATTGCGGCGCTCGCGCTGGCTCCGGCTGCTGTGGGCCAGGCCTCGTCGAGCTTGAGCGGCTTGATCACCGACCCCTCCGGCGCAACGGTGAGCGGCGCGCAGTTGACGGTGCGTAACGTGAGCACCGGCGCCGAACGGGCAACGGTCAGCGACCAGGGCGGCCTCTACCAGGCGCTCGATCTTCCCGTGGGCGACTACGAGATTATGGCTGAAAAGCCGGGCTTCGCCGAGGCGGTCAGGACCGGAATTCATCTGGCCGTGGGCCAGGACGCCTCCGCTGATGTCCGGCTTGCCCTGGGACCGGTGCAGCAGCAGGTGACGGTGAACGCGGACACCTCAGCCGTCAGCCTGACCACCGCCGACATTTCCGGGCTAGTGGGCGAAGCGCAGGTGCGCTATCTGCCCCTCAACGGGCGCAGTTACGACGAGCTGCTCACTCTCAATCCTGGCATCGTGAATTTCACAGCCGAAAAAACCGGCGGGATCGGTGTGTCCAACTCGACGGTGGGGAATAACTTCGCGGTCTCCGGCAACCGGCCGCAACAAAATTTGTTCCTCCTGAACGGCATAGAGTTTACCGGCGCCGCGGAAAACAACATGCAGCCCGGCGGTACGAGCCAGGAATTGCTGGGCGTGGACGCGGTGCGCGAGTTCAATGCTTTGCGCGACACCTACGGCGCGGAGTACGGCAAGCGGCCTGGAGCGCAGGTGCTGATCGTGACCCAGGGCGGGACCAACCAACTGCACGGCTCGGTGTTTGAGTTTCTGCGCAACGACGCCTTCGACGCCCGCAATTATTTCGACAGAAGCGCGGCCCCTCCCTACCAGCGAAACCAGTTTGGTGCCGCGCTCGGCGGACCGCTCCAGCGGGACCACACGTTTCTCTTCGGCAACTTCGAAGGCTTCGAGCAGCACCTGCATCAGACCGGCGTGGCCCTGGTTCCGGATACGAACGCCCGCAACGGGTATTTGCCCTGTAAGCTTGTGAGCCCAGCTCCGAATCCATGCCCTAACTCCGGTCTCGTCGATGTGGGCGTTGCGCCGAGCGTGGTTCCGCTGCTCGCGCTTTGGCCTGTGCAAAGCTCGGGCGCTCCCGATTTCGGCGGCATTGCGGAGGCCTTCAACAGCCCGCTGCAAACCATTCGCGATGACTTTGGAACTGCACGCCTCGATCGCGTCTTTTCGCGGAACGATATGTTGTCCGCCGTGTACACCATCGACGACAGCGCCGACGTAACACCCACCAGCGCCAACCTCTATAGTACCGATCTCGAAAACCTGCGCGAACAGGTGGCCAGTATCGAGGAGACGCACGTGTTTTCGCCTTCGCTGCTCAATACAGCCTCCGTGGGCTATTCACGCGCGGCGTATTTCTATACGGGCGAGCCCACTCCGGATACGCCGGCGGCCAGCGTTCCGGGGTTCGTTGCGGGCAAACCCGTCGGCACGGTGGTGGTGGGCGGCAGCGCGGCCGCCAATCCGGCGGCCCAGATAAGCCAGGCAGGCAGCAATACGGGCAGCCATCTGCACATTGCACGCAACTTGGGTACGGCGGAGGACCGGTTAAGCTGGACGCGGGGACGCCACCAATTCAGCGCCGGAGCATGGTTCCAGCGCCTGCAATCGAACGAGGACCTAGCGCTGACCCAGTTCGGCCAAGCCACCTTCACCGGCCTGCAGCAGTTTCTCTCCGGTACGGTGGGCAGCTTTCTTTACGATCCCGCGCCCACGGAGATGAACTGGCGCTCCCTGCTCGGCGCATGGTACGTGCAGGATTCCTACCGCGTGTCGCCGACGCTGGTAGCTACCCTGGGCTTCCGTTCAGAGTTCACCACCGGGTGGAATGAGGCCCATGGCCGCGCGGCCACCTTTATCTTCAACAACGGCGTCATCCAGACGCAGCCGCGCATCTCAGACTCGGCGTTTACCGTAAACCACGCCAAGTTCCTGCCCCAGCCGCGCATCGCGCTGGCGTGGAACCCGGTTCGCGACAAAACCGTGATCCGCGCCGGCTTTGGCATGTACAACGATCTGCAAGACGCGCTCGGCTACCGCATGGACCAGAACGCGCCTTTCAATCCTTCTTACAGCATCGCGAATCTTCCCGTAGCCAACCTGCCGTTGCAACCTGCATCCGTGCCGGGGAACGCCAAAGTGGCGCCCGCAGGCGTGCAGCCTGACATGCGCACGCCCACCCTGATCTCCTATTCCTTGCGCTTCGAGCAGGAACTGACGCCAAACACGGTGTTTACCCTCGGCTACGTGGGCTCGCATGGGTATCATCAGATCGTCAGCCTCGACGACAACGAGCCGACCCCTGCCATCTGCCCCAACTCTCCGTGCCCGGCCACCTATCCCAACGTCAGCAGTTTAGGCGCGCTCGCAAACACCCCCGTTCCCGC
>JASHTU010000413.1 GCA_030040395.1 Acidobacteriaceae bacterium | reverse complement strand
TGAAGACGGCTGTCACCGCGGAGGCCAGCCCTTCGAACAGGACTCTCGACAGCTCGACCAAATTATGGCAAGGCGAACAATTCCGCACTGCAGGCGATGTATACAAAGCGGGTCTCGGGGCTATGCGCCTGTAAACGTGCGTATACAGCGCCGCCGAAGCCACCTTCCCGAGTGATTGATTCTAAATTGCTAATCCTTGTGGCCAAGAGTGGCACGCCACATGCTCTGCCAGAGGGCGCGGGGCTGGGCGTCGGGCGGAAAGTCGTTGGATGCCGTTGAAATTGGGGAGGGGGTCAGCGCATGGCGAGCCGAGCATTTGAGGTTCCGGAGGTCCAGGAGTTGCCGCTTTTCGCCGAAGGAGTCCGACTGTCCATTCCAATAATAGCAGGTCTGGTCTGCCCCACCGCGGATATTTCTGGCTTGGCGGACATTGGAAACTGCGATGACTCCGGATCCACGGACAAGGAAGGAAGCCTCATCGCGGGCGTTACCTGGGCCATAGCCCTGGAGGCCGCGGCCGTGGCTGGGATTTACGGATTATGGAACCTTTGCCACCTTCTTCAGTAGGTCTGTGACGGAGCGATTTCGTTCCTTCCACTCTTGCGGTAAAAACAAATGCGACGCAAGGCTGGAGGCTTCCACGTGGGTGCCGAAAGAACCAGTCAATGACCTCGCCAGGGGCTGAGGCGCTCCAGCGGAGCTAACGCAGGAGCCGGCCTGAAGATTCCTCATCTCAAGGAAATAAGCCGTACACCGCTCGCCAGGAAAACTCCCCCCGATCCGGCGATCGTATACTCAATTTTTTGTATGATGCGGACGGTCGGAACCTTCGCGGCGGCTCTTCTGGGCCTGGCTTTTGGCAGTTTTCTCAACGTGTGCCTGAGCCGCTGGCCGGAGGGTGAAAGCATCGTGAAGCCGCGCTCCCATTGCCGAAGCTGCGGCCGCACTCTGCCATGGTGGGAGAACGTGCCGCTGGCGAGTTGGGCAGCGCTCGGGGGCCGTTGCCGGGGGTGCGGCGCGTGGATCGGATGGCGCTATCCGCTTGTGGAGCTGGCGGTTGGCGCGGCGTGGGCCGTCACGGCGTGGCAGGCGCTGGCGGCGCTTTACCAGCCAGGGTGGTCGCGGGTGAGCATCTTCGATGCGTTGTCGTTCGCGGCGGGCAAGATGATTCTGTACTGGCTGCTGGTGGGCCTCGCGGTTTTGGACGCCGAGCATTTGTGGCTGCCCGATCTGTTGACGTTGGGCGGGGCCGCGCTCGGTTGCGGGTTTATGATCCTGCGCTTCGCGGTGCACTCGAGCGCCGCGCTGCTGGACTGGACCGGGAGCCCGGTCGCGCACCCGCAGCATATGTACAACGTGGTTTTCCGGTGGTTGATCGGGATTTTGGTTGCGCCATTTCTCGTCCTGCTCATCCGCTGGGCGTACCGGCTGATCCGGAGGCGCGAGGGCATCGGCTTGGGCGACGTGAAGCTGATGCTGTTGCTTGCGGTGTGGATCGGGCTGGGGCATACGTTGCTTGCCTTTGTGCTGGGCGTGCTGCTGGGCACGGTGGTGGCGCTGGCGCTGCTGGCGGCGCCGGAGCGACGCAAGAATGCCGAAGAGTGGGCGCTGACCAAGCTGCCGATGGGCACGTTTATCTGCGTGGGAGGGACCGTCAGCGGGCTTTGGGGCGACCAGATCATTGCCGCATATCTGCGCTGGTCGGGGTTTCACGTGTAGTCTGCGACCGCGTTCATTCTCCCTACCCCTGCGGCAAAAGCGCCGCAAGGGCGAGGCGCCTGGATGGGCGCAAGGCGGTCAGCGATCTTGCCGTGCGGGCTTGACCGGGGCCACGGATCAGGCTACTTTGCCGGGACTGTTTTGGCGTTGGCGATCTCGGGGTCCCTGAGGGCTTTCTTGGCGTCCTTGGCGTGATGGCTGCCGGGGTCGTATTCCATCACCTTGATATAGTTGGCGCGGGCATCGGCAAAGTCGCCGAGATGACGCTGGCACTCGGCTAAGCCCCAGTAGACATCTGGATTGTCGGGAGCAAGGACGAGCGCCGACTGAAAGCGGGAGAGAGCTCCTCTCCAATCCTTGGTGTCGAGATAGTAGTTGCCGACGTTGATGTCTTCCGTGGGCGTTTCTCGGGGCATGGTTTCGATGACCTGGTCATCTTTCTTCTTCCGTCCCGGCTGTGGCTCGTCATCGGGGCCGGGCAGCAAACCGCCCAGCTCGCCCAGGCTGGAGCTGGAGCCCTGATTCGCTTCGCTGGCGGTTGCCGGCTCATCGGGACTGCGGACGGGATCGCTATCGTCGGCGGGCAAGGAGGAGCGACCGGCCGCGCCGTTCAGATCGGGCGGAACATTGGCGGTATCGCGGGAGGGCATCACGGGGACGGAGCTTTCGTCTTCGGGGAAGGGGTTGCCACCGGAAGGATTGGCCGGAGTTTGCGCGCCGGGCTTCTGGTCCGAGGCCGCGGGCGGCTTCTGGCTCTGGCCGGATGGCGGCGCGGGAGCCTGAGCCAAGAGCCCTTGCACAGCGGCCAAGCAGCCGGCCAGCAAAATAGCAATGGGAAGGCTCGTTCTCATGTGGTTCTCACTCGTCCCCTTCAATGATACGATGCGGGGAAGGCGGCGCAGCCCGCACGAATTCACTGGAAAAGGACAGCGCGCCAAAACCCGATGGGCCTGATGATCCGCTCTTCCGCTATTCACGCCGCCGGCTGCTACACCACAACCGCGATTCGCAAAGGCCGCCGCGTGGCCGAATACAGAGGCCCCCGGCTGAGCAAGGACGACGCCGACGCCCGCTACGGGGACTCGGCGATCACCTATCTTTTTGGACTCGGGCGCGGCGAGATGGTCATCGACGGACACTCCATGGCCATGTTCATCAACCACAGTTGCGACCCCAACTGCGAGACCGAAGAGGTGGACGGCCGGGTGTGGATCACGGCGCTGCGCAAGATCGCCGCCGGTGAGGAAATCACCTACGATTATTGCCTTTACGACGGCGGCGACGACGAGTGCGTGTGTAACTGCGGATCGCCTCATTGCCGTGGGACGATGTACTCGTCAAAAGAATTGCGGCGGCGCAAAGCCGTGGCAAAGAAGGCGCGCAAAGCGAAGCGCGGTAAAGGGGAGCGGGCGCGAACCGCGAAGGCGAAGAAGGGGCAACTCACGCACCATGTTCGCGCGGCGCATACTTAGTGCTTCTTCTTGTCGAGGTACACACCAATCCTCAATCGTGAGAATTGCTTGTCAAGGGCCTTTCCGTACACGTTCTCGGTCTGATCGACGAACTTGTCGCCAAAGCTCTCGGCATTCGAGAGCCTTGCGAAAGCCAGAATTTCGCCCGTTTTGGCATCCGCCATGGTGAGAACGAGGGTTGCGTATGAGACGTTGCCCTTTCCTCCAACGAGCATGCCCATCGCTTTCTTTCCCCCCGAAGTCACCTGACCTTCCCCCTGAACGAAGACCAATACGTCGGATTTGGCGGCGCAGGGTAGCAAAGCGGCGTCGTCACCCAGTGTAAACCTCGATTTTTTGATGTCTTTGGGATGCCGATTGAGCTGGTTGGCCACGTCCTCATATTTTTGATTCAACTGCACGATGACCTGACGGATCTCCTCGTCCGACGCTCCGCTTGCCATAGCGTCCGATGCCTGTAGAATTTGCGCTCCGGCAGTCTTCAGGTGCGCTTCAACCATGTTTTCGAGAGCGGAAGTCCAGTTGTCTGACTCACTGGACATACCTTGCCCGCCTTTCATCGTCACCTTTGACAGTTTTCCTTCGGCAGGCATCATGCACACATTGCGAACCTGAAATTCGCCGGTAGTGACCTTCGGGTTCTCATAGGACCACGATGGGGTAATGGCTTGGGTATTGACAGTCAGGAATCCTGCTGCACACAGAATAGCGAGAAGGCGAAGCTTCAAAGTCATCGGTCGTTCCTCACGTTTTCAATTGGCGGATAGGGCATTTTCACCCCTGCACACGTCCGGGTTACCGAGATTGCATGGATGCGTCCGACAGCTTCCGTACGGCCGCCAGACGGCGCTCAATGCGGAGGTGATCCATGCTGGTCCCGGCCACCATGCTTAAGTAGCTTTGGTATTCGGTCGCAGCTTCGTTGTACCTGCCCTCTTGTTCGAACAGGAAGCCGAGGCCACGGTGGGCATCAGCGTAATTGGGGTTGCTTTGCAAGGCGCTTTTGTAGAGCTGTTCTGCCGTTGCCTCGTTATCGTGTAGCGCAGCCTGCCCGTCAGGCTTCGCAAGGAGCCTTTTCTGCTCCTCCTCCGGTGTCATCGAGAAATACTCCTTGCGGTGCTCGGCCTGTCCATGCCGGGTTCGCTCATCTGGCGACGGTAGCTTTGTTTTTGCACCGAGAGCTCGGTAGGAGTCTGCGAGCAGCACCTTGTACTTCGGATTGTCGGGAAACATGTCGCTCAACTTTGAAGCGCGATCGACCGCAGTCCGCTCGCGGCGACTGCTAAGGTCGAGCTGGATCTCGGAGCAGATGGCAGCAGAAGCGTTGTCGGCGTAAGTTTTCTTGTCGTCTGCCTCCGGCTTATTGGCTTTGTGTGTCGATGCGTACTGCAAAGCTAATTCGCGGCGCTCGGTGAGCTTGGGATGGTCGCGGTAGAATCCCTGAATTGGCTCGTATTCCAAGCTGCTGTCTTCGTCGAGCAGTTCAAAGGTTCGGGCCATGGCCGTGGGATCGTAGGAGGCGTTCGACAAGGCGATCAGACCGTCGTTGTCGGCCTGATGTTCCATTTCGCGTGAGTATCCGAATACGGACGCGACAATGATCTCGCTGCTGACAGCAGCGCCAAGGTTCACGGCCGCTCCAAAAAGCTGCACGCTCTGGGAGAAGTTGCCACCAGCCGGCGCAGCGGAAGCAACAATCTGCAGAATGTTGAGAGTGAGGGCCTTTTTCCGAAAGCTGCGGTTCTCAAGGTACCCGTGACGCTCAAACACATGCGCGGTTTCATGGCTGAGCACCGCCGCCAACTGCGACTCGTCTTCCAACAGGGAGAGCAGGCCGGTGGTTACGTAAACCGAGCCGTTGGGCAAAGCAAAAGCTTGCACCATGGGATCGCGCAAGACCGTGAATTTGAACTCAACCTGATCCGGTATAGGGCGATTGCCGATAATGCGCTTCCCTACTGAGTCGAGAAATGGCTGGAGCTGCGGGTCCTGCAAAACCAGCCCCTTTTTCAGGTACTGCTCGTCGATTGCTTTCGAATCGTGAAGAACCTGGGTGTCAACGTCGGTGAAGTGGAAGTCGGCCGCAGCTTTGTCCAGCTCCTGAGCGCAGGTAACCGCGACCGGGAACATAACTAAGAGAACTAAGGCCAGCGTAGGGCATTTCAGACAGGCAGCTTTTCGATGCATACATTACCTCGAGAATTCGGGACTCGCGAACGCTAGAGGAGCTTCGCGACAGTGAGCTGTCCCATGGGGAAACGGTCGTCATTCTAAGCCCTCTCGAACCGAGCAGAAATCAGATAACAAGAAAACGGCGCCCGACTTCATAATCTCGACAAGGGGGCGGGCGAATGGATGTTTCCGGAAGAAGAAGGCAGGGCAGAAAGCCGAAAATAGAACTGAGCGGATCAACTTGCGCATGAAATTCACTTCGGCGGTGATTTGTGTCCAAGTGGCGCTAAGGACAGGCAATATGAAGAGTGCAAGGGGCGCGGATTTCGACATTACCGACATGGCGGCCTCCGGCATAGCGCAGACCGGGAAGTGAAATTGAAAATGTAGATTTAAGGCAGGGAAAATTGTAGACTGGTAAGATAATTGCGTCAAGAAATTTCTTCTCCCACACTTCAAACAATGGCTCTCTGTGTCGCTTTTCCGCAATGAGCGCTTTTCTACCCTCAAACGATACAATCTGCTCCAGGCCGCATGAGACGATTTGGCGGCCAAGGAGCGAATAGGCGCATGGGTTACCAGGTTCTGGCCAGGAAGTATCGTCCGCAGCGCTTTGCCGACGTGGCCGGGCAGGATCACGTGACCTCGACGCTAATGAACGCGCTGCGGCAGAACCGGGTGGCGCACGGGTACATTTTTTCGGGACACCGGGGGATCGGGAAGACCACGA
>JASHTU010000412.1 GCA_030040395.1 Acidobacteriaceae bacterium | reverse complement strand
GCGAAAGGCGTAGCGGCGCTCGATGTAGCCGCGGCGCCCGCGCTCGGCGACCAGCCGGGAGTGGTCGGCTCGCTCCACCGAGACGCGCCGGCCACCATCAAGGCCATGATGGATGTCCATGCCGCGCCGCGCGTCGTGCACATCGCTGATTCTGCCGTCGGCGCGCCGCGTCACCGCGCCGTTCCTGGTCTCTACAGTTCGGCTTCCCCGTGGCGCGATGTTCCCAGTTGCAGTTCGATTACCGGCGCCCGGCCTGCCGGCGTTCCCCGCTGTCATCGGCGAACGATTTGCGCCGCCGGTGGTCATGGGATGGGATCCACCGGTGGTTGTCGTCGTGTGGCCGCTTGGATTGCTGGTGGTGGGGCCGCTATGGCCATTGGCTGTCGGTCCCGTATGGCTGGTGGTGGGGCCGCTATGTCCGGCCGACGTTGACGTGCCGTGCGCGGCACCGCCAGTGGCCGGTTTTGCGGCAGTGGCGGGTTTTGACGGCGTGCTCGGCTTGGAAGTGGTTTTCTGAGTGGAAGCAAAGGCGGCTGCGCTCGCAAATCCGCACACAAGCAGCGCACCGGCTGCCAGGGAAAGAGAATTTCTATACCGGAAATTGACCCGATGCATCCGATTCTCCAATCTTTCGCTCATCTTCCGCTTCAGCGGGAACGGTGGTTCATTGAAATTCCGGGGTTACTGGACGTCGGAAACCTTGCCGTTGACAAAGGTCACCTTCATGTCGGGATAGACAAGAATTTCTTTGTTCGAAAGCTTGATATCTTTGGAGGGCTGGCCCCAAGTGGCGATGACCACATCCCTGGTTTGTCCGACGGAGATGGTCTTGGGCGGTGCAGGGGGCTGATCGGGCGGCGGAGGCGGGGGAGCGATGGGCGCCATGGCCGCGGCGGGAGAAGTGGGGGCGGCGGGGCCGCTCGGCGCTGGCGCAGGCCCGTTTTGCGCGGGGGCCGGCCCGTTTTGCGGCGGCGCGGCGCCGTTCTGCGGAGCAGAGTTGTTGTCACCCGCTTGATTCGAATTGTCGGGCGGCTGGACGGTGAGGACTTCCTCGACCGTCTTCACTTCCTGATCCACCGGCGGAACGGAGTGCTTATCAGCGAATGGGAACTTGATTTCGCCGTAATAGCGGGTGTTGTTGTAGGGGTCACTGAACGTGCTGATGATGATGCCGCTGTTGTCGCTGGCAATCTCGATGTCGGTGACCCAGAACTTTTCTCCCGAGACAAATTTCCGGCTGGTGCAGCCGTTTTTCGCCGCATCCGACGCGCTGCCGCCGCCGCCGAACGGCAGTTTGCCGAACCCGAATTTCTTGATCGCGTCTTTGGCGCGGTTGTTCAGGTTCCCGGAGAGCACGCCGTTCTGGTAGGTGTTCGAGAAGGCATACGAGGAATCTGAACTGCACATCATGAGTCCGTCTTTGTGGAGCACGATCACGTCGCCCGCGGTCACGATGTCGTCATGCGCAGCGGTGGCCTTGGTCAGCTTGATTTCGGAAACGAGTTTTTCCTTAATCAGCGTGGCGGGATCGCCCACCTGTTGAGCCTTGATCGAGACGCCGGCGAGGACCACAATCAGGGCAAGGCAGCCTGCACTAAGCCTTTGCAACTCAGCCATGATTTCTTCCAAACTCTGTTGAATTTTGAGGAGGGGGAACCCGTTGACAGTGAAAATACACCGGAAAGGAGCATCGGTCAAGCAAAGAAATCGCGCAAAACCGAAAATTCACCTGCAGCAAGCGGGCAGGGTCTTGATCCGCGGTGCAGAGCCAGCGGGATCGACTCACCGGGGCACCCGGCCAGCCCAAAGGCCTCATTCGCTGATTGAGAAGGTGTAAATCTTTCCCTCGCTGGCCAAGCTCTTCTCCGACACCAAATCAAGCGGAGGCAGAAAGCCGTATTCGCCTTTACCAGTTTCTGCACCCAAGACAACTTCATAGGCGCGAGGCGCGATCTTTTTCGGAGTGAATTCAACATCGTCCCGGATTGCCCCCCCGGTCTGGTGAAGGACTCCGCCAGTAACCGACCGAAACTCCCGGTTGTTGCTGTTAACGTGCAGCCTGAGCAGCTGATATTCGCCAGGCGACCTGCCTTCCGGCACGTAAAAGATGAATTTCGTTGGCGTGGTCAACTCGAGCCGGCTGTGAGCGCCGCCGATGTGTCCATTCAAATCTCCCTTGACGAGCCCGACGCTGGCAACATGCTTGAGAACCCCGCCCGTTTTGAAGTTGACGACCTCTGCGTCGACTTCCTGCCACGAGCCGTCGCGGCTCTGGTAGTAAACACCTACGTCGTTTACCTCCGGGGGAAGGGCGCTGGTGGATGGTGCCGGAGCCGCTGGAGCGGTGCCGCCCGCAGATTTCAGAATCACCGCGCTGATCACCTTGTCGCTTACACCTGCCTGCTTAAGCGCCACGAGGCTGTCGGCAGATGTGTCGTAATTACCGGGAGAGGCATTGATGGTGGCCACGATTACGTCGTCGGACAGCCCGGCCTTTGCCAGCTTGATAACGGCGTCGTTGTTCAATGCCTGTTGTGCGGCGACCAGAGAACCGATCAGCAGGAAATAAACCGCAAGAAGGCCCTTTCGCATCTCAGCCTCTTTTTCTGCTCTGTACGGCAGAGCTGTTTAAAGTGGAAGCGATGGAATTATCCGCCACGGCCCCCATTTTTGCAAGCAGGCAGAGTGTTCGTTGCGGGCAGGGTTCATCTCGGGGAACCGAATCACCCGTTTAGGGGTGCGGATGCGGCATAGGCGCGGCAATTTGCAGAGCAAGTTCGGCCTTCGAGAGCCGGCCTGGCCCCTGATCCCTGGTCCCTGCCTCTTTCTCCCTGCCCGCCGCCTCTTGCGGCGTTTGCTCCGCCCCGCTCGGTATGCTAACCTTGATTTCTGTGCCGTCTACGCGCGGAGCGGGAGTGTGTCCGCGCGGTCTTCGGGGCTCCGGAACGGTT
>JASHTU010000411.1 GCA_030040395.1 Acidobacteriaceae bacterium | reverse complement strand
CAGAGGTTCACTTGCGTTACGGGCTGCGTGCTTGCGCGTACCCACGGGCTAGGTCAGGGGCCACGTTTATCCGGCATTGCTCCCGCGTTTCGGTCACCTTCCACGCGTATGCCATAGCTACACAGGCAACGAACCGATTCCTGTGGCAGGACTCTCACCTGCAAGAAACTGAGCAGCTTACTATGCGCTCAAAACGGAATATCGTCGTCGGAGATTCCCGTGGTTTGCGCCAGATCGTCCTGTCCTGCCGGAGGACGCTGATCGAAGTTCGACGAGGAGCTTGCCGGGGCTGCCGTCCGGGTGTATCCGCCTGCACCTTCTTCGCGCGCGGAGAGCAAGGACAGGTCGGCCACGATAATCTCGGTGCGGTAGCGCTTCTGTCCCGATTCTTTATCGTCCCAGCTGCGCGTCTGGATTCTCCCTTCGACATATAATTTCGAGCCCTTTTTTACGTAATCCCGGATGATTTCGGCAGTGCGGCTGAACGCCACCAGGTTGTGCCATTCGGTGTGGTCCTGCCAGTTGCCTTGCGCATCTTTCTGTCGGTCGCTGGTGGCGAGAGTGAAATTGGCCACCATCGTACCACCAGGAGTGGAGCGGATTTCGGGGTCCTTCCCCACATTACCCAGCAAAATGACTTTATTGACGCTCTTGGCCATGTTCGTGCTCCATTCGTCCGCTGCTGATTTCTGCTGTCACTCCTAATTTGAGCTGTCACAATCGCATACCCCACGCGAATTCCAGCTGTCGCAATTGCCTATCCCCCTGCAGATCTCTGCTGTCACAAATCGCGAAATGCGGGTTCTTCCCAGTCAGGTCAGTGAACCTGAGCGGACTCTCCTTTCCCTGATTCCTTGCGATCTCCGAAAGTATAAACCTTTGGGCATGAGGCGCGGGAGAGCCCCAAACCCACTGCAGTTCGGCCGGGTCATGTCACTAACGATTCCCCCATTTTCGCTCAGCTGATCGATCACGAACGAGCGGGAGCGTGCCCTGATAGCGAGCCGGGGCTTGCCGGTTTGTCTGATGAGCTTCCCGCACGCCCCCGAACATGGAGCGGACCCGCCCGCGCGCCCGGCGCCGCCAGTTCCGGCGTCTGCGCGACTTAGGCAACTGGAATCCCATGCAGCGCGGCCTTCACCTCGTCCACGTGCATCACGAACTGCGTTTGGGGATCCCGCATGGACCAATCCGTGTCGACGACTCGGAATGGCCTGGGCGGCTCGGAGGCAGCTTGCCTGCGTCATAGCTAAGGTATGCCAAAGGAGGAAATACCGCTTCCGGTGAGCACCTCGGATCCTCCTGAGTTTGAGCCGGAGGCTTTGGCGTGCTACCAGCGAGCATTGCACTGCCTCGAGCAGGCGGGAATTCCGTTCGCCGTCGCCGGCGCCTTTGCGCTGCACCAGCATACCGGGATCTGGAGGAGCACCAAAGATCTGGATATTTTTCTTGAGGCCGCGGTGGCGATGGAAGCACTGCAGAAGCTCGAGGAACGCGGGTTCAGGACGGAGATCAAGGACCCGGTATGGTTGGCGAAGGCTTACTGCGGGGATTATTTCGTTGACCTCATTACCGCCATGGGCAATGCGGCGCTGCTCGTCGATCGCAGCTGGATCGAGCGATCGGAGCCGCATGAGATTTTCGGAATTCCGTGCCGCGTCCTTGGGGCTGAGGAGATGATCGCATCGAAAATTTTTGTCACCCGCCGGGAGCGCTTCGATCTCGCCGATGTGGCGCACCTCATTCGGGCGGTAGGCGAACGGCTGGACTGGAAGCGGCTCTGGTCCTTGATGAGCGGGCATGAGGAATTGCTGCTGTGGAGCCTTGTCTTCTTTGCTTATGTGTACCCCGCACGCGTGGGTCTTATTCCGAGGCGGCTCTGGAACGGCCTGCTCGAGGGGCTGCAGAACCATATAGAGCACCCGCAATCGAGCGCGCCCTTCAGGGGAACACTGATTGATCCTAACTTGTTTGCGATTGACGTCAAGGAATGGGGCGAACGCGATCTCTACCGCGAGAATTGCGAGCGCCACCCGCGCCTATTGGAGGTGAAAATTCAATTCGATTCTGCAACTGGGAGCGAAGCATGAAACTGGCAGCGGTCGCCGATGTGCACTTCAAGCAAGAAAACCAGGAGGAGAACGTCCGGCAATTCGCGGCAGTGAACCACATGGCCGACCTGTTGGTGCTGGCCGGTGATCTTACCAATCACGGCCGCGTGGAAGAGATGGAGGCTTGCCTGGCGGTGCTGGCGCATGTGGAGATCCCGATGGTGGCGGTTCTCGGCAATCACGATCACGAGAGCGGGCAGCAGGATACGCTGGCCGGGATGGCGCGAGTCGCCGGCGTTAACGTGCTGGACGGCACCTGCTACGAGCACGACGGTGTGGGATTCGCCGGGACAAAGGGGTTTTGCGGCGGTTTCGCGCCCTATGAACTGTTGCCGTTTGGCGAAGGGGGCATTAAAAACTTCGTTGAAATTGCCGAGCGTGAGGCGATCAAACTCGATTACGGTCTGGCGCAGCTGCACACCCCTCGCAAAGTGGCAATTACCCACTACGCGCCGGTTCTGGAAACGGTAGTGGGCGAGCCGGAGCCGATCTTTCCATTTTTGGGCAGCTCGCGGCTGGGACGGGTGATCGAACAGCACAGGCCTGCTCTGGCGCTGCACGGGCACGCCCATCATGGCTCGTTCGCGACCAAGTCAGCCACGGGGGTTCCCATCCATAATGTCGCGCTGCCGATCCTCAAAAAGCGGCAGGAAACGCACCCTTTCGTGATCTTCGAAATCTAGGCGCCGCGGCATTTGGCGGCAGCCGCAGGGCCGGGCATGGGTGGCGCGGGGCGGCGGGCATCAGGATCGCGATTTCGGCCGACTCGCACAGCACGAGCGAGTTCCGCACGATCCACTATGGCATAGAGCAGGCTCGGCGGCCCGGTATCGAGAAGCCGCAAGAATATGGAGCCCTCGCGCGCGGGCCTGAGGCTATTTTTCCAACTCAAAAATTGCGAGCCTTTCTTCCGGCTTCAGGTAGCCCTTGCGGCGAAACCAGTCCTCCATCGCCGCCGTAAGCCGGTCAAGCGGAACGCGAAACCCAGCTTCGAGTCGCCCATCGCCTCGGGGAAGCGTATCGTCGAAAATGGCGTCATTGGTAAAGTTGCGCATGGCGAAGCTGTCGATCCAGCGGATGGGGCAATCGTGACGCTCCCCCATCCCGTCGATCCGCTTCACCGCCAGCAGCGTGGCGAACATAGCTCAAGTCTATCTTTCCTGCCAGGAAGCGAATGAAGATGTGACCGGTAGTGGGTCAGATTGAAGGATACCGGCTTCAGCCCGCATGCTAAGGCCTTTAAGACGAGAAGAGGGCTCAGCCCCTGAAGGGAACCTAAAGTCAAACTGGGCGATTACCGGGGAACCTCCCTCAGTAACGTTGCAGAAACTCCGGATCGACAGGGTTCTCGAACAACGACGCATCCCGCGTGACGATGGTCAGTCCCGAGGGCGTGACGAAATACCGGCGCTTGTCTTCCGTGGGATCATAGCCGATGATCGTCCCCTCCGGGATGTGTACATCACGGTCGATAATCGCGCGGCGAATGCGGCAATGGCGGCCGACGTTCACGTGCGAAAAGATGATGCTCGAATCGATCTCGGAGTACGAGTTCACACGCACATCCTGCGAGAGCACCGAGTTCGTCACGATGCCGCCGGAAATGATCGTCCCGGCGGTGATGATCGAGTCGACGGCCATGCCCGACCGCCCCGGCTCGCCAAAGACGAACTTGGCCGGCGGATACTGCCGCACCCGGGTGCGCATGGGCCAGCTCTTGTCGTAAAGGTTGAAAATAGGCGACACCGAGCACAGATCCATGTTGGCTTCGTAGTAGGCGTCGAGGGTGCCCACGTCGCGCCAATAGAGGGCCTGCTTTTTGTTTTCGTCCACAAAGCTGTAGGCCATCATCTTTTTCTTGCCCAGCATGTTGGGCAGGATGTTGTGGCCAAAGTCGTGCTTCGACTCAGGATCGTCGGCGTCGGCAATCAGGGCCTTGAGCAGAGTCTCGGTGTTGAAAATGTAGATGCCCATCGAGGCGTCCACGGCGTTGGCGTTAAAGGGCGACCGAAAGCTGGTCGACGCCGGTTTCTCCTGGAATCCAAGCACCTCGCCCGTCCGGCCCACCTCCACTACCCCGAAGCGCGAAACCTCGTCCGGCGCAATCGGCAGCGTGGCCAGCGTCACCTCGGCGTTGGTTTCCTTGTGGTGCGCCAGCATACGGCTATAGTCCATCTTGTAGATGTGGTCGCCGCTGAGGATGATCACGTACTCGGGCTGCTCGCTGCAGATTGAATAGATATTCTGGTACACGGCGTCGGCGGTGCCCATATACCAGTTCGCTCCGGTGCGCTGCATGGGCGGCATCAGCTCGAAAAACTCGCCCAGTTCCTGGGCCACGATCCCCGTCCACCCCTCGCGGATGTGCCGGTTCAAACTTAGCGCCTTGTATTGCGTAAGCACATACACTCGGCGTAGGCCGGAGTTGATGCAATTCGAGAGTGTGATGTCGATGATTCGGTAATGCCCGCCAAAAGGCACCGCCGGCTTGGCCCGGTCGCGCGTCAGTGGAAACAGCCGCTCGCCCGCCCCTCCCGCAAGCAGCACTCCTAGTGCTTCCCTCATGTCCATAGGATTCCGCCGTGGTCCCTTCTTTGGTTCCGGACCCCGTTCCGCATCTCCCCCAAGCTGACGCCTGCCGGAACAATCAGTTCGCAGGCGACGCTTTTACCCCATGCGTCCCTAAACGGTGGGAGAATACCACACCCTGATGAACTTGGCAGCCCACCCCTCGCATCGGCAATGCGCAACCGGAGCTAGGGCCTGGACCGGACGCCCTGAAGAGCGCTTCTATCGCTTCCTCTTGAATTTGTATTCCAGCCCCACTGAGATGGCGAAGTTCACGTCGAACTGACCAAAGGATTGGGATGAGATAGGAGCGTCGCTGAAGGTGTAATGGGTCATGACCGCATCGGGCGAGATGCGAAATACCCAGTGTGTCGAGCGGTTCAAATCGAAATGTCCGCCGATAATGGCGGCCGGCGCCACCTGGTTGTAGTAGAAGTCGAAGATCGCCGGCGGCTTCCCCAGCAGGTCTTTCTGGAAATCGCCGTACACGCCGCCGACCAGCAGGTGCGCCACAAGGGCGCCGTGCAGGTTGTGCGGTCCCAGCCACTCGGGACCGCCAACAAAAAAGTACTGCTTCACCATCGGACCCTTGAGCGGTCCCCCGCCAGGGCCAGCGGAGTTCACACCCGCGCCGCTGGTGCCTACATACGCGCGGCCTGAGCCTTCCAGGCCCCAGTGCTTGGTGAGCCACATGGAGCCGGAGGCGTCCAGGCCGCCCAGGTTCGAGCCTTGCAAGAGCGTCGGCCCAGCCTTCATGTGGTCGTAGGCCATCCCCAGCGACAGGTCGAAGCGGTTATCGTACCGCACACCTGACAACGGATTGACGGGGACGTATGCGCCGTTGGCAGGAGTCTGAGCGGCGCTCTGCGCGCCGGCGTTTTGATCCTGGGCGTACATTCCGGCCGGCAAAGCCGCGGCTGCAACGGCGGCAAGAAGTAGCATTAACCTTACTGGGAGGCGCATCACCAACCAGCTTACAAGACCACGGTGGCAGCGGACAACGCAGCCTCGGAGGCCGCGATTTTCCCCTTAAGACGCGCAGTGCTCCGTCCAGCGCGCCCACGCCAGATAGCGGGCGGTCTTCACGGTTTCCATCGCCACCAGGAAATCGAGATCCGCCGGCGGAATGGGTTCTAAAGCCGGGGCGGCGTGCGTTCGCCACTCCAGCGGCAGATGGCTGAGCATGATGGCGGTGCGGGGCAGGTGCCGGGCGCTCGAGATGACCTCGGCCGAGCGCCAGCCGTGGGCCTTCATGATCCGCTCCGAGTAACACACATTCTGTATCGTATCCTTGGCCTGCCCTTCCACATAAATCGCCGAACCGGGAATACCCTGCGCTTGGGCGACCTTGGCCATCACCTGTGCTTCGACAAAGCGGTTGTGGGCTGCTCCGCCGGTAAAGATCAAGCGCGGCGCAATGCCCCGCTCGTATTCGCGCACGCCTTCCGTCACTCCCGACAGTTGCTCCGGGCTGGGATTGCCGTCGGCGTCGGCGGGAACCCCCATCACGATGATGGCGTCAAAGTGGTCGAGCGAAGTGTTGGAAGCGGGCGCGAATGCGCGCGCCAGGACGGCCCACAGAATAAGAAGCACAATTACCGCTGCTCCGGCTCCGGCCAGCCGGAACAACCAGCGGCCTTTGCGCCGCACAGGATAGGTTCGGTGCGCGCGCCGCCGCGATGCATGGGGAGTGCGAGAACGGGCAACGGTCACGGAATTTACCTCCAAGAGTAACCATACATTCCGCGCCGCTCCAGCCGGCAATCTCCTGGCGCCTGTCTGTTAATCGAGTAGGCTCGCCTCGCGCCGTGGCGATTTTGTCATTGTTTCGATTGAACATGGCAGCCCAACCTCCCGATGTTGAGACTTGAGAAATCGCGAATTTGCGCGGTCACGATAGGAGCAACCGCGCGTTCCGCTCCGCCCCGCGCCTTCACTGCGTTACGGGCTGCTGAGGCGGGGTCTTCGGCGGTCGCAGATGGCGCGCATTCCCCGGCGGGGCAGGATTCGCAGCCTCGGTGGCGGGAGCTGGCGGCGTGGCTGGAAACGCCGGACCTTTCTTGATGCGCACGTCGCCTTCGTCGGCGCTCAGGAAGATCTTCGGTCCGCCGGACCCAATCTTTCCGCTCACCGTCTTGTCTTCGTCGCCGCTGATGGTCAGGCCGAAATCGGTCAAAATGTCTCCGTTGTGCGTGTGCCCATCCACGGTTCCCGCCCCGTTGGGAGGCACCGTAATTTCGACGTCGCCTTTGCCGTTGCGAACGTCGATCCCATAAGCGCCGGCCGGCTCAACGGAAACGGCGCCGTCCCGGTCTTCGACATAGGTGTCGCCGTAAATTTCGCTCAGGTCCACGTCCTTGGCGTGGGTTGTGACGTGAACGGCGCCCTGGGCTTCGGCCACCCGCAGGTCGTCGGAATCCAGGGTCAAGTCACCGGGTAAGGACGCCAGTTCGAGATCCGTGACCGAAGTGTGCAGCTTGATGGGTCCGGAGATGTTCTCCAGGTGCACATCTCCAAAAATGTCGCCGTTCATCGTGATCTGGCCTTTGAAATCGGAGAGCGTAAGGTCGTTGCAGTTGCCGTCGGCGGTCAAATCGCCGGTCACCTCATGCGCCGAGAAGTCGTGTCGGCTGTTGGAGAAGTGGGCCACGATGGGGCCGGTGACGCCGTTCAGATGTGTGTCGCCGTGACCGGCGTTGATCGTGATCCCCGCGCCCAATCCGGCCGCGGTCACATCGCCGCGCTCCGCGTTCACCGTCACCCGTGCCGTTTTCGGAACCGTGACCGTGAAGTTGACTCGCCCATGGCCGTCGCCATTGGATTTTACCTGCGCGGAGTTGCCGTTCACTGTGAGGTGCGCGGCTTCGGCGGCAAAGATCTTGTTCGCGCCGGCATCGGAATCGGCGAAGGCAACCTCGTGGGCCTGCACTTGGATGTTGGAGGAGTCGCCGGCCGTGATGCTGATATCGCCTTGAGGATTATCGATATCGATTGTGGCGTTCGCCGGCGCCGGCTGGCTCATCGTTTGCTGGTCGCTCTGGTGCTCGGGTAGCCCGAAAAAGTTGAAGAAATCGCTGTTATTGCCGTTCCAATTCCCAATCCAGGGACGCATATTGCCCCATCCGGCGGCGAAAATGCCCACGATAGCGACCAGAATCAGCAATCCCACATAGCTGCCGCCCCGGCGCACCGGCGCGCTCCGTGTCAGGTCTAGCATCCACTCGCCCAGCAGCGCCAAGCCGGCCCCAATCAGCAACAGGGGCCACCAATGCCCGTACCAGGTCCAGAATTGCGGACCGGAGATGCGGCCGCTGTAAAGCAGCAGGCCCACAACGCCGATCGCCACCAGGATAATGGGACCCACAATCGAGGGAACCCGCGGGCCGTAAGCTCCCCAATAGTCCGCCCTCCACGCATGGCGCTGCGCCCGCCATGCGTCTCGCTGGGCGCGCCAGGCGGCGCGTTGCTGCTCACGGTAAACGCGCCACTGGGTCTTCGGATCGTAAGGCGGAACGCCGCCGGGAGGCATGTTGGGAGGTGCGCTGCTCATAATGAGCCTCCATTCGGACCTTTGCTTAAGTCATGCGGAGGAGTCGGAACAATGGACGTCGAGGTCTGGCCCGAATAGGACTGCGACCCGCCGGGACCGCCCGTCCCTGGATTTGGGGCGCCGGAATAAGGTCCACCGGAATAAGGTCCGCCTGGATAGGGCCCTCCCGGTGGAAACTCCTCGCCACTCAGCGCCACGCGCTCCGCCAGCTTCAGCACCCCGAGCAGAATCAGCAACAAGGGAACAAAAATCCCCCAACCCGCCACATGCGCCTGGTTGAGCAGCGCCACGATCCCCAGGAGCAGTAAAATGGCCGGCCCGGTGACGCGGCGAATCAGAAAATAGTGGCTCAATTTGAACCTCCTTGCGCATCTTCATGCGATTCACCCGGCGGGTTCGGCCGTGAATTTATCGGCGTGTCCACGGGCGTGTCCACGGGCGTGTCTTGGAGGCGGCGCACCACCAGCCAGGCCCCCAGCCCAATCAGCAGCACCGGCCAGGTGAACTCAAACACCCGCCCCGATAAAAGATCCCACTGCCCCAGCAGAAACAACAGGCCCAGGCCAATCAGGACGATGGCCCCGATCGGCTCCTTGCGCCGCCAATGGG
>JASHTU010000410.1 GCA_030040395.1 Acidobacteriaceae bacterium | reverse complement strand
GGCCGTCGCAGGGGTCGGTGCAGGCGCCGGCGAAGGGAGTGGCATGGAGGGCCTTCAGCTCGCGCGCGGCCTCAGCCACCAGCAGGCCCACTTCCCAGTGCCCGGTGTGAAAGCCGAGCGCAATGGGTTCGCCGTTTTCCGCGCGCAGGCCGCCATGGGTGCTGAGGATCAGGAACTCGGGATCGAGGACGCGGGCGGGGTCCCAACCCATGCCGGCGTCCTGGGTCAGGCCGAAGAGGTTGCCGGAGGGTTGGGTGAGAAGCATCTCCGGCGTGAGCGGCAGGCTGCCGGCGGGGCCGCGGGCGTGCGTGGCCACGTCGAAGAGGCCGCCACCCGGCGCGGCGTCCGCCGGGGTATCCGGGGTTTCCAGGACCGAGCTGAGGGGGATGGTTTCGATGAGTGCGGCCCCTTCCGGCGGAGCGAGGGATTTTCGATCGCGCTGCAGCGGGTCGATTGTATAAGATCGGCGCTTCGGGCCGGAAGCGCGCGAGCTACAGGAGCCGCGCTTCTCTGCCTCGGAGCCCCGCGTTTTCAATCGAATTTTCGGGATTGGAAGGTGGAGCAGGACACCGCGCGGGCCGAATACAACCTTCTGTTAGTGACTAAAGGGGAATAGCATACTTGGCTGGCTTTGCAACGCTTTCTCGGTTCCCATGCGAAGCAAAGTTTAACTTGACAAATAAGAATGCAGTATAGTAAACGACTTCTACTATTTATAAGGAAAACGGGCAACACGGGCCACGGAGGTTCCTGTAAACGACTGAGGAATGCGCCGTTTCGCGAAAGCTGTGAAACGCTAGGGCGATTTTTTGCACTTTCAATCCAAGGAGGAGCTATGGACTCGTATGACAAGAGTGCCGAATATCTTCGGACCCGGGTCGAACAGATAGCTGGACAAATTTCGCAGCAAATGGCAAAGACTCCTGCTGCGGTTCAACCCTTTTCTTTTATCAATGACATTGTCAACGCGGTTGAGAATGCTGTCGGAGGCGTTGTCAATGCGGCCCAGGACGCCGTAAACGCCGCTGTCAATGCGACGGCGGATGTGGTGAACGCCGTCGAGAACATCGGGGAGCGCGCCGTGCATGCGACCGAGGAGGCAGTGGACGCTGTCACGGCGCATACCGAGCAAGTGCTTGAAGTTGCGAATGTCGCCACCGACGTCGTCAAGGTGGTCCAGGTAACAGTGGATGTTACAGAGGCTATTGGAGTGGTGGCTCAAACGGAAGCGGCTCCGGCTCAAAGCGGAGCAACGGCGCCAGCCGGAGCCTCGGCGGCTCAGCTGATTCAGGCACGGAGGGCGGTCATCCTCGAACAAAGGAAAGCGATCATTAACAGCCACCTGGCTAAGAGGACCGAGCTCAAATCGAAGATTGCGGCCGTGGCGACGAAGCTTGCCGCCGGCAAGCGCAGTACTGGCGCATAACGCGGATGTCCGACTCCCGTGGGCCTTGCTTTTCCAGTTGATTGGGACGCTCCCGGCTGCGCGGCTTTCGCAGGCCGGGGGCGGTGCGCCGGTATTCGACTGAGGAGAAACCTGACGGCGCGTGTTTACTCTTCGCGCCGCCGTAAACCTTCGTCAAGCTAACCTCTGGCGAGTTCGATCATTGTATTGTCCTTCGCATAAGAGTTTCGCTTATGCGGGACTGCCGTGGGCCTCAGCACCAGCCGCCGGGTTTCAAGGATGCGGTTCATCACTCGTAGACGTTAGCGACCTGCAAATCGGCTCCGACTTTTGGCAACTCATGACGACAATCTGCATAGTCATTCTAGCTGCGTGGTTCCTGATTTCGGCCCTGGCTCAACTCAAGTGGGCTCCAACCAAGTGGCTGAAGGCCCACGATCACTTTTCGCTGATCCCCAATTGGAGTTTCTTTGCGCCGCGGCCCGGAACGTCTGACTATCACCTGGTTTTTCGAGATACCGATTCCAACGGCGCTGCGGGCCAATGGCGCGAAATACCGCTCGCCGACAAGCGAACGCTTTGGGGTGCAGTCTGGAATCCGCAAAAGCGGAGAACCAAGACCTTGTCGGATGTCGTTCGCGGGCTCGTTATTCTTTCCCAGGACCGGACATTGCGAGACTACAGCCTTACCCTCCCTTACCTCGCAATCCTCAACTACATTTCATCCATACCGCGTTCCGGTCCGTCGGTGCAAACGCAATTCATGATTCTCAAGTCGGAAGGCTTCTACTCTGAGCGAGACCCTCAGTTCCTCTTTCTTTCCAAAGAGCACAGGCTTTGACGATGCCAACAGATCCCAGTCCTTACATTTTTTCGATTGTGCTGTTCGCCTCTTTGGGCGCTTCGATTTCAACGTTGGAATGGATCCACGGCCGCCGTCAATTGAAGGATGACGGGCTTTTCAGTTGGGAAGTAATCGGAAGCCGCAGCCTTACTGTGGGGCCACGCCTGCTTTCCACGAGCTTGTATCGATTGCTCTCCTTCAGACCCTTCGTCGGTATTTTAATTCTGCGATTGTTTGCCTTGCTGTTACTTCCCTTTGCGCTTTGGTTTGGTCATGGCTCGGCAGTGGTCCTGGCGCTGGTTGTTTGCTCCTCGTTGGCCATGCACCTCCGCAGTCCCTGGGGGATGGATGGCTCCGACCAGATGTTTACGCAGATCTTCGGGGCGCTCTTCCTGGGTCAACTAGGCGGATCACCGCTGTCCTATAAAGCGAGCTTGTGGTACATCGCCGGCCAATCCTGTCTGTCATACCTCACGGCCGGGATTGCCAAAGCCGAATCGCACCACTGGCACGGCACCAACGCCGTATTCGCTGTTTTCAACACCAGGACTTACGGATATGAGCCGGTGGCGCGCTTTCTGTTACATCGGCCGGATATTACGAGGATCCTGACCTGGGGGGCTGTCATCATGGAGTGCTCCTTTTCGCTCGCTCTGGTGGCTGGCTTTCCGGGGTGCCTGATCTTCCTTGCTTGGGGAGTCGCATTTCACCTCATGAATGCAGTGGTAATGGGCCTGAACTCATTTTTTTGGTCCTTTGTGGCAACCTACCCGGCAATCATCTACTGCGCAGTTATGATTGAGCGCGCTCATGGGAACCGAGGCAGCGCTTCCTGGGTTGCTGGTGTCATTCTCTTGTTTTTACTGGGGTTTTGTGCCCGACGTTTATATGGCTTTGCAAGAAAGCGCAATGGAACTGTTGTCTAGTGCCTGTTGTTGACTTTCGCGCGCGCAGGCCAAATTTCCCGGCTGAGCGCCTGCTCCTATGAGCCGCGCATCAGGCTTCGAGCATGGCGGTTGAATGGAGCGATCGGAGGCTCCTCTCGATACCTTCTTCGAGGTCGGAAACGGGCGCATCGGGAAACGCGCTCTTCATCGCGGTGAGAAGATGATCGCGGTTCCGCGTTCCATCCAACAGTTCGAGCAGGGCGTGCACCTTTGGGTCTTCGAGGGTCATGGTCAAGTGCAGCAGGGTGGTGGCGTGGCCAAGGATACGCGCCTCCTGGCGGCCGCAAGCGCTCGCCCTCGGCCGCTCGGCAATAGTCTCGGCAAGGGGGGCTTTCCAGGCGCGGAGCTCGATCATCTTCGACACCGCGAGGCGAACGAGCAGGGCCACGTCGGGGGTGTCCGGCGTCATCCCGGCTGCGGCGAGCCGCGGGGCGAGTTCGTCCAGAGTCATCGCCGCCGGCCAGCGCTTGGCCAGCTCCTCGAGAAGCGCAATCACGACTGGGTGATTCGATTCCATTTTGATTGTGCCCGGCAACGTAAACACGCGCGCATCGGGAGTTTCCGCGGGGGCCGACGCGGCTTGCGAGGCGAAGCGCAGCTTTCGGAAGCACTCTGCCGGGAAATCGCGGCGCAGGGCAAGGTCGGCGCGGCAGAGGAGAGTCTCGCGATACATGCGGATCCGCAAGAAGTCGAGGAGCTGCTCCTGTTGCACGATGTCCTCGCCCGCTTGGGCTTGCACGGCGGAGAGCGTCTGCGATTGGTAGCAGGGATCGTTTGGCGGGGGCAGGACGGCTTCACTCAAGTACTGCAAACCATGTTGTTGCGCATGCTGGACGAACTGGCTGAAATAAATTGGGTGATAGACAGCGCTCATTTCGTCGTGATACGTGCCTCCCGGCTTGCGCCTCTCCATGCGCTGCAATTGCGTTTCGATCAACACGCGGTAGATATCGTCCTCCGCCCGGGCCTCGGCGAGCCAATGCAAGAAATGGAGCGCTTCGGTCTCGCCCTGCGCCAAGTCCTCAATGCCCGCGGCGCGGTAAAGCATCATGTCGCGGAGCATCAGGCGCACGTGGCCGCCCGGCATGGCGTTGTAGCTGACGAAGGCGACTCCGTGGGGCGCCAACAACTGGCCGCAAAGCGCGAGCAGGCGGTCGCGCACCGGTTCCGGAACCCAGGCATAGAATCCATGGGCGATGATGTAGTCGAACCGGCCCAGCTCGCTTCCGACGTCGAGCAGATCGGTGGCGAAAAGCTGGATGTTCTTGAGGGCCAGTTCGCGAATTCTGGCCTGGCCGCGCTCGATGGGCAAGCGGGCCGCATCGAATCCGACGAACTCGCCGGCAGGAATCGCGTAGGCCATGGGAATCAGGTTCGCGCCCTGGTTGCAGCCGATTTCGAGCACCCGGCAGGATTCGACCGGCGCCGGCGACATCCCATGCAGAATCCCCATCACCGCCAAACGGTCGGGATGGGTTTGAGGATAGGGAAAACCGGGGTAGGGAAAGACGTCGTAGGGGTCTTTCGTTGCGTCGGCCTTTGGACTGAGAGACTCTAAGGGATTCACGCAGATTTTGCAGTCGGACTGGGTGATTTGCGGTTTTGAGTGGGATGCCGATTCCATCGTAAGGCGATGCCCCCGAACCGCCGCTTCAATTCGGAATCCGAATAGGAGCGGCCCGACCGGGCCGGCAAGGACCACGATCTTTTTCTATGTGGTCCTCGCTCACACCGGCTGCAGTTCCTTTTTCTCTTCGGGTTTCTCCACCACCGGTCCATGAGTCGCCGCCGTCGGCCGGGGCGGCGCATTGCCGATGCGCTTGGAGTATGTGCAGGCCACGACGCCCGGCTCGGGAGCGGGGGCTTTCTTGCCGCGCTTTTTTGCGACCGCTTCTTCTTCGGCGCTCTTTTTCTTGTTCGGGCACTCAAGATAGATTCCCGAGCGCAGCGTTTTCTCCACCAGGTAAGGGCTGCCGCATTGTGGGCATTTTTTCGGCGCCGGTTTGTAGTTGGAAGTGAAATCGCACTTGGGATAGTTGGTGCAGCCCCAGAAGACGTTGCCGCGTCGCGCCTTGCGCTCGGCGATGTCGCCCTGGCCGCACTTGGGGCATTTCATGCCCTCGACCAGGTTTTGCTTAATGTATTTGCACTTGGGATAACCGGAGCAGGAGACAAACTCGCCGTAGGCGCCTTGGCGCACCACCAGCGGCTTGCCGCACACCGGACAATCTTCGCCGGTGGGCTCGGGCGGCTTCTGCTGCTGCTTCTGGCTCAGCTTGCGGAAGGTGCGGCAGGGAGGATCGGCGTTGTAATCGGGACAGGACATGAAGGGGCCGAAAGCCCCGCGGCGCAGCACCATCACCTTGCCGCAATTCTCGCAGTACTCCTCGGTTTCGCCGGCCTCCTGAGCCTCCGGCGTGTTCAGGTCGGGCTTGGAAGAGATGTTTTCCTTGGTGAACGTGCAGCTTGTGGGGTCCTTCTTGTCGTAAGCCGAGCAAGCATAGAAGGTGCCGAACTTGCCCCACTTGAGCACCAGCGGCGAACCGCACACGTCGCACTTTTCGTCGGTCATCTCCTCCATGCGCTTGATGTTGCGCATCTTCTTGCCGGCGTCTTTGAGCTCTTTCTCAAAGTAACCGTAGAAGCCGTTGAGCAGGTCGGTCCACTTTTCGTTGCCTTCTTCGATGTCGTCGAGTTCTTCCTCGAGCCTGGCTGTGTACTTGGTGTCGAAGATGTATTCAAAGTTCTTGACCAGCAGATCGCAGACCACCACGCCGATCTCGGTGGGATAGAAGCGTCCGCGCGAGCCGCCGTGCTTGACCACGTATTCGCGGTCCTGGATGGTGTTGATGATGGACGCGTAGGTGGAGGGCCGGCCGATGCCGCGCTCCTCCAGCTCTTTGACCAGCGATGCTTCGTTGTAACGCGGAGGCGGCTGGGTGAAATGATCCTCGGGCAGAAGCTCGTCGAGCTCCAGCCGCTTGACGCCGTCGAGGCTAGGCAGCCGGTTGGCGGTCTCGTCGTCCTCATCCCTCTTTTCGTCGGAGAATTCGTACACCTTGAGAAAGCCGTCGAACCGGAGCACCGAACCCGAGGCGCGGAAATCGTGGGTCTTACCCGTCTTGCGCGACTTGGCCTCGATGTTGGCGGTGGTGACGTCGTAGATGGCCGGAACCATTTGCGAGGCCACGAAGCGCCGCCAGATGAGCGTATACAGCTTGAGCTGCTCGTCGCTCAAATAGCGCGCCAGCGATTCGGGAGTGCGCGCGGCGTCGGTGGGGCGGATGGCTTCGTGGGCGTCCTGCGCGTCCTTCTTGCCTTTGTAGAAATTCGGTTCGGCGGGCAGGTAATTCGTGCCCAACTGCCTGGCGACCCACTCCCGCGCCGCAATCTTCGCTTCCGGCGCCACGCGCGGCGAATCAGTGCGCATGTACGTAATAAGGCCGGTGGCGCCCTCGGCGCCGATGTCCACGCCTTCATAGAGGCGCTGCGCAATGCCCATGGTGCGGCGCACGTTGAAGCCCAGCTTGTTGGCGGCGTCGCGCTGCAACTGGCTGGTGATGAACGGAGCCAGCGGCCGGCGCTGCTTCTCCGTGGACTGCACCGAAGCGAGACGCCACTCGGCGTCTTCGAGCGCGGCCAGCACCTCATCGGCCGACTTCTTATCGGGCAGCGCGTTGGAAATGAACTGCTCTTTGCCGTCCTTGTCTTTGCCGTTGGCTACGCGGGCGGCTTCGCCCTCGATGCCGACAAACTTCGCTTTGAACTTGCTGTCGCCCTGACGGTCGGGATGGAGCAGCGCTTCGAGGGTCCAATATTCCACCGGATTGAAAGCGCGGATTTCGCGCTCCCGCTCCACGATGAGGCGCAAGGCGACGGTTTGCACGCGGCCGGCCGACAAACCGCGGCGCACCTTGTCCCAAAGCAGCGGCGAAATCTGGTAGCCGACAAGCCGGTCGAGAACGCGGCGGGTCTGCTGCGCGTCCACCAGGTCACGATCGATCTTGCGGCCATGCTCGAAGGCCGCGCGGATCGCCTTGGGTGTGATCTCGTTGAACGTGACACGCTCGATCGCGTTCTTCTTCGCGACGCCGCGCAACTCCTCTTCGAGGTGGGCCGCAATCGCTTCACCCTCACGGTCCGGATCGGGAGCAAGATAAATCGCGCCTGCCGACTTCGCCAATTTCTTGAGCCGGTCGACGACCTTTTCTTTTCCCGGGATGACGATCAGGTCGGGCGCAAAGCTCCCGTCCGTGAGATTCACGCCGATCCTGTTTTTCGGCAGGTCCTTGATATGTCCGACGGAAGCTTCGACGGTGAAGT
>JASHTU010000409.1 GCA_030040395.1 Acidobacteriaceae bacterium | reverse complement strand
GATCCGCGAGTACATTCGCAACCAGGAGCAGGAAGACAAGCGACTGGACCAACTCAATCTGTGGAAGTGACCAGCCACCGTCCAGGTGGCCCAACATCAACCGGGGCCGCGTTAGCGACCCCGCTCAAGCCGCTTTGAGCGGCTCACACAAATAAGGCCCCCGGCTTTGCCGGGGGATACTTACCGGTGTATAGCGATCCGATGGGGCCAATTTGGCGCCACCACCAGAAAGCGATAACCTTGCCGGACCTCGGCGACTCGACAGCATAAGGAAAAATGCCTTAGCGCGAAGCGGCTTCGGTCTCGGCCTCGTGCGGTCCGACCACGGCTGTGCGGGGGGCGGATTTCTTCTCTTCGCGCAGGGCTTTGAAAGCGCGATAGACGAACCAGCCCAGGTGCCAGCCATCCATGTACTTGTAGGGGAACTCGCCGGTGGTGTAGTGGCCGCAGGGGAGAACGCGCGGCTGGAAACGGACGCCGTCGCGGCGGAATGCTTCGACTACCTGGAGCGAATACTCCCTGGGAAAGGTGAGGTCGTAGTTGGCGTAGACCACGAGCACGTTTTTGGCTTCGCCGTCGGCTTCGGGGCCCTTGAAGCGGTCGTAATAGCTGACCGGGCTGATGGCGGCCCAGAGCGCGCAGAGGCGGTCTTGGTTGAGGCCGGCCTGCTCGACGGCCTGGCGGATGTGGCGGGTGCTTTGGCCGGCCCAGACCACATCGCCGAATGCGGTGGAGGCATGATTGAAGGCGTTCACGCGCAGGCGCGAATCGTGGGCGCTGGCGAGAAAGGCGTAACAGGAGCCGAGGCTGGTGCCCAGGACGCCGAAGTGCTCGTAACCCTGCTCCTCGAGCCAGTCGAGACAGCAGCGGATGTCGACGACGGCCTGACGGCAGGCGGAGAGGGTGCGGCCGATGTTGGCGCTGACGGCGTAATCTGCGCGCTCAAGTTCGCTGGGGCGGCGAATGTCGTGGTAGGGCATGGAGAGGCGCAGCGCCGAAACGCCCATGCGGTTGAACAGAGCGCAAAGAACATTGTGGCTAAGGCCGTCGGCGTTCCACTGGGGCAGCACCACGATGGCCTGCTTGGGCCGCCCGGGATCTTGGTGCGCCGGAGCGGGGTACCAGCGGGCGCTGACGAGGTCGTTTTGCGGGTAGGGCGTGCGCTCCGGAGAGGTGAAGCGCAGGAACTGCGCCGGCTTGAGCTTGCCTGTGGCGGCCCGGGTGCAGAGGGCTGCGTCGCGGGCCAGGGTCTCAGGGCGCACGTTGGTGGGAAACAGTTGCGGAGTGCGCTCCTCGAGGCGGAAGTCGGTGGGGCGGCGGTAGCCGAAGAAGCGCTCGCTGTGGCGGATAAGAAGCTGATTGATGCGCGCCATCGCGGCTTCGGCCGAGGCGTTGTCGCACAAAGCCTCTGGGGCAGGGAACGCGCCCATAAATCCGTTGGCCTGGAGAAAGGGCGCGATCCATTCGAAACCCCACTCGAGGAGGCGCACCACGCGGTTTTCGTCGCGCATGGTCAGCCGCGTCTCCCAGCCGAACATCCAGCGCGCATACCAATCTGCGAACATCGATCCCATTCAAGTGTATCAGCGGGATCCGAAGGCGCGGCGAGCATGCGGAACCGCGCTCTTTTGCAGAAGGCGCCAGCTATGCGGGCCGGCGCGTGTGCATGCGCGCAACCTTTTCCGCGATGAGCCAGGCGAGGCAAAGAATAGTGATCAGCGCGATGATGCACTGGGAGATGACGCAGTAAAGGCACCATACCTCGAGAACGTTCTTCTCGACGCTGGACAGATGCAGGGCGTAGAGCAGGCCGAGGAGCGAGGCGGCGAAGAGCCAGGCGCGCTGGCGCGCCAAAGCGAGAATACCCAACAGCAGATAGCCGGCGACGCCGATGGCGGCCACGGGGACGTGCTTGATGACCGAATAGGAGCTGTGATTGACTGTGCCGCAGTCCCATCGGCTGTTGATGTCGCAGGGCTGGGTGCCGGTGGAGTAGTGCACTTGGAGCGCGAGCGCGGAGACGATGAGGCCGGCAAAGGCTAGGACAGCGATGAGGGGACGCATGAGCTTCGAATCCAGTGTAGCCGATGAGGCCGCCGCGTGGTTCAAGGGCCGCAGCCCAGCCGCTTTTTGGGCGGATCATGTACGGGGCTGAAGCCTGTGCGCGTCGCTGAAGTCCAAAACCTAAGAGTCTGCGGCGGGTGTGCGCGGCAGGATACGATGAACGCATGAGCCAGACCGCAAGGGGCGCCCGCCGGATTGCCTTTTTCGGGGGCAGCTTCGATCCGCCGCACCTGGGGCATTTAACGGTGGCGCGTGCGGCGCGGACGGCGCTCGGGCTGGATACGGTGCTGTTTGCGCCGGTGGGTGCGCAGCCGCTGAAGCCGGAGGGCCCGACGGCCAGCTTTGCGGACCGGCTGGCGATGACGCGGCTCGCGGTCGCGGGTGAGCCCGGGTTCTGCGTTTCCTTGGCGGATGCGCCCAAGCCCTCGGGCGCGCCCAACTTCACCCTGGAGACGCTGCAACAATTGCGCGGCGAGTTGGGGCGGGAATGCGCGTTGTTTTGCCTCATGGGCGCCGACTCGTTTTTCGGTCTGCGGCGGTGGCGCCGCGCCGCGGAGATTCCCTTTGTGGCGCCGTTGATCGTGGCTTCGCGGCCGGGCGAGAAGATGGACAGCCTGAAGGCCGCGCTGCCCGAGGGGTTGACGATGGAAGCCGCGGTGGGCGGCGAACGTGAGATCTCCGGCGTGGCGCTGCGGGAATTCGTATTGAGGGACGGCGCCGGCGGTTGCGCGCCGCTCTATGTATTGCCCGAGCTGGACGTGGAGATCAGCGCTTCAGAGATCCGGTTGCGGATGGAGGCCGAGGCGCGCGCGGGCGCAGCGGGCCCTTTGGATGAGGCGCTGCTGCCGGAGGCGGTGGCCGCATACGCGCGCGGCCGCGAGCTTTATCGATAACGCGCATAACCGGACGCCCGAGTTTACCGCCTGCTTGGCGAGGGGATAGGATGGGCTTTGGAGAGCTTAAGGGACGCATGAGCACAATCCCGGCGCATACAGAAACGCGCATTCTTGTTCAGGCCGCGGCCGCGGTTTGCGAAGAAAAGAAAGGGCAGAACACCCGCATTCTCGAACTCGATCCGGTTGATTCAGGACTGGCGGATTTTTTTCTTGTCACTTCCGCGCTGAACGACCGCCAGGCGGTGGCGATTGCCGACGAGATCGAGTTGCGACTGAAGCGCGACTTCGGCGTGTACGCGCACTCGGTGGAGGGCCGCCGGCAGGCAGGGTGGATTTTGCTGGACTACGTGGATTTTGTGGTCCACGTTTTTCTGGCCGAGCGGCGCGCCTTTTACGACATCGAAAGACTGCGGAAGTCGGCGCGGCCGCTGACGCCGGCGGAGTTCGACGTGGAGCTGAAGGCGGCGCTGGCGGCGAAGACGCGGGCGGCGCGGGGCAAGGCGGCGCGGAAGGAGCAGCCCGCGGCAGCGACCGGGCCCAAAGTGCGAACGGCGGGCAAAAAGGCAGCGACCCAATCGAAGTCTTCTGCCGCGAAAAAGACGGCCAAGAAATCCGCGAGAAAGGTTCCGCGGCCGCGATGAGCTCAAGCGGCAAGGGGTGGAGGGGATGCCGGTTCGAGGGTCGGCAGGCCAAGGTTGCGGCATCGGACACGGCGCAGCTCTTCGAAGTTACGAGCAACGGCGTCCCGGCCCGTTGAGGGGTCCGCGCGGGGGTCCGCACCGCTACCCCGTAAGCGCTAAGTCAAGACTCCGCCAGCAAGAATATTTCCCTGCTCAATCTGTTGACTTGATGACCCAACGCGCGGTGTGCAAAATTCCCAAGTTCTCGTTAGCCCTCCCCCCTACCCCCTATCTCTTTTGGGGTTAAGCGGTTTGTTTGCAATCACTTATACTATTTAGTACTGGGTCTAAATTCTTGATAATAAAAGAGTTAGATCCTAAAATATTCAATAATAAAGACTTACGGCCAATTTTGGGGCGTTTTGTCCCGCTTTCGGTGCAGTCCCAGGCAGAGCTTGGGTGGCGAAAGGACCGCAAGGCAGGGTAAAAAGCAGGCGGCCCGGGGATGGCGGCCGGCCGTGCCTGGCCACCGTTCCCGGGCCGTCTTCCGAATGGGAAATCACCCCGTTTTGCTACCTAAAACCATTTTAGCGATTTGGCGGAAATAACCAGCAAGGTTGGGAAGAAAGATATTTTGTTTGGAATGAGGGGGATGGGGTTGGGTGCGGGGGGCGGAGGCGTTGACAAGCCCTGGGGAGCGGGAAAATGAGGCGGCTCAGGACAACTGCGCAGAACGCCGCAGGGAGCCCGAAGGCTCCCTGCGGTGACGATTGGGATTGGAATGGAAGCGGAAGCGGGTTCCGCGGCCGATTAGAAGACGACCTTGAGGGCGAACTGGCCAAAGCGGCGCTCGTCGTGGTTCCCGCCGGTGGCTGTCGAACCAAGTCCGCCTCGCTCCTCTTGGACATTGATAGGGGCAATCGTATCGGCACTGAGCGGCGGGCTGAAATCATAGTCCAAGGTTGTGGTGTTGACATAGTAGTTGTGGTGGTTCAGGACGTTGAACCCTTCGGCGCGGAACTGCAATTGCGTGCGCTCGGTAATGGGGAAATCCTTTTGAACCGCTGTGTCCATATTCCAGGCGCCGGGACCGCGGAGCGAGTTGCGGCGCATCATGTCGCCGGGGAACGGCCCGAAGTCGGAAATGCCCAAGGTGCTGCTGTAAGGAGTAAAGCTCTTGGGGAGCGGGACATTCAAGCCGTTGAAGTTGTTGGGACCGAGCACCTGGGGTGATTTGGCGACGCTGTGACTGGTAAAGGGAGTGGCAGGCTCGAGACGGGGCACGGTGTAGGCGGTTTCATCTTCGCTGTAGTCGAAGACGGAGAACGGGACGCCACCACGCGCGGTGAAAATGCCGGAAAGAGTCCAGCCGCCGAGAGCCTCGCGCTCGGCGTGGTTCCCGGTTTTGAACCACGGTGTCGCCCAGATGGGAGAGATGGTGAGGCGGTTGCGGATATCGAAATCGGAGTTGCCCCAATCGAGGCCAGGATCGGCCAGAGAGGTATAGCCAAGCGAGCCGACATAGCCGGAGCCGCCCTGCAGGCTATCACCGAAGGTGGAGCTCAGGTCGTCGAGAGAGTGGGCCCAGGTGTAGTTTGCGACCAGGGTCACGCCAGAGTTGTGAAGGTTCTCCGACTGCAGACCGAGGTTCAGCGCGGAATAGTTGCTGGCTGCGGCGCCTCCGCGCATATTGATGTTGACATATTGCGGGTCGGGGCGGGTGAGGCACTCCGAGGCGTTTAAACCGGCCGTCGTGGTGCTTTCGCCCGCGGCGGTGAGAGCGTTGAACGTGTTGATGTTAAAGACGCCGGAACTGGCGCACGATGCATTGACAAGGTTGGCGTCGCCCAGATAAACCTGACCCGCGCCGATCTGGTTGACATTGGCTAAATCGTAGAGGTGGGCGCCGCGGGCGCCGGCGTAGCCGATATCGACAAGGGTGCCGGGCTTGATCTGGTGCTGCACGTCGAAGCTCCAGAACTGGGTTTGCGCGACTTCGATGTTCTGATCCAAATGGCGCAGTTCCACAGGCGGCAAGTACGATGCACCGGTGGATTGACCCAAGGGGCCAAGGTCCGAGTTGGTTACCGTGGCGATGCAGCTTGCGTCTTCTGCGGAACAGTTATCGCTGACCACGGCGCTGGCGGGAGGATTGAAGCTGGCGTTATAGGTCACGTTGCCAAAGTTACGCTCATAGCTGATGCCATAGCCGCCGCGGAGGCTGGTTCGGCCATTGCCGAAGAGGTCATAGGCAAAGCCGACGCGGGGCGCCAGCGTGCCCCAGCGGGGCTTCCAGAATCCGCCAGCCGCGCTCTGGTCCGCGATTTCGACCTGGCCGTTGCGGACTTGCTGCTCCAGCCCTGTGCCGGAGCCGAAGTAGAAGTTCGAATCGAGATCCGGGTGGTTGTTGTGCTGCACGCCGTAGTGCTCCCAGCGCAGGCCGTAATTGAAGGTCAACTGAGGAGTGACCTTGAAACTGTCCTGGCCATAGATAGCCCAATCCTTGTAGCGATAGCTGCGTCCGTAAACGGCAGGGCTGAGGGGCGTCTGAACTAAGCAGGACGAATTGTCAACGACGTTGCCAAAGTTGCCGTCGGTGAGCGATTGATCGATTGGGCAGGGGAGCTTGCCCTGGGGGTCGACGCGCGTCGAGAACACGATAAGCGGTGAGCCGTTAGGGTTCGCCGCGGTATTCATCATGTCGTTCAAGCTGTCCTGGAACCCAGCGCCAAGCTGCTCGACGGCCTGGGCATAGGCGCCGTATGCGTAATCCAACTGGATGTAGGTGAGCACGCCGCCGAAGCGGAAGGAGTGCCTGCCCCTGGTCCAGCTCAGGTCGGGCTCGAACTGGATGGTGTTCTGAGGTCCGCCCACCGGGACGCCGCCTTCGCCAGGTTCGCTGGAGTTTTGCAGTCCCGGCATCTGAATGGTATTGCCGGTATAGGGGTCGGTGGGGGGGAGAAACATCAGGTTCGGGGAGTAGGTGAGCGCGGTGTCGAATGAGGTGTTCTCGTTAAAGCGCGTATAACTCGCCTTCGCGGAAAGGAACAGATTGGGAGTGAAGGTGTGGGCCAACGAATAGAGGTAGCTCTGGTTCAGGTAAGTGGTGCCGGTGTCGTACTGGGCATAGGTGCTGTAGGTGTCGGACCCGGGGAACTGATCGGAGCTCTCGCGGCCTCCGCGGAAGAACATCTGCGTCTTTTCGGTGGGATTGTAGTCCACACGGCCCACCAGAGCGTAAGTGTTCTGGGGAATGCCGCCGCCAGCGTCAAAGGGGGCGGTGAAACTGATGGGATCGAACATGTTAGTGCTGGCGGGAACCGTTGCGCCTGTGACCCCGTTGACATTGCCAAAGGTATACCCTTTGCCCGCAACTTGCGCAACCGTTGTAGGGGAAAGGTTTGCCGCGGGTTTCAGCGTGGTTTGGCCGTAGGTGGCGTAATATGCCTGAATATCGGAGGGCATTAAGGCGAGGAAGGCGGGATCGAAGTTTTCTTCGATCTCAGAGGCGGCGCTGCGCACGCGCGTCCACTCCGTGCTCTCAAAGATGAAGATCTTGTTCTTCATGATGGGACCGCCGGCGGCGTAGCCGAACTGGTTGCGCGTGTAAATGCCTTTGGGCAGGCTGAGCGCGTCGTTGCCGTAGGTATTGGCGGTGTAGGCCGAGAGGCGGTTAAACTCCCACGCGGAGCCGTGGATCTGATTGGTGCCGGCCTTGGTGGAGACGTTGAGGACGCCGCCGGAGGCGCGGCCGTACTCGGCAGAGAAGTTATTGGTGACGACGCTGTACTCCTGGGTCGCATCCAAGGGCACGTCTTCGCCGACGCTGACGCTGAATATGGACACGTTCTCGACGCCGTCGAGGAGGATTTCAGTGCCCGATTCGCGCTGGCCGTTGATGGCGTAGCCGACGCCGCGGCTGGTCAGGTTCTGCCCACTGCTGCCGCCGACGGCGCTGCCGCCGGTGTTATTGCTGTTGTCACCCGAGGAAACGTTGCCGGAGATAGCGACAAAGTCGTAGGGGTTGCGGGTGAGGCTGGGCAGTTGCACCATTTGCTGGGTGTCGACGACCTGCGAGAGCTCCTGGGTTTGTGTGTTCACCTGGGCTCCGCCCTCGGCGACGACCTGAACTTCCGTGGTGGCGGCGCTGACCGATAGCTTGGCGTCGACGGTGACGTGGCTGCCCACGGTCACTTCCACATGAGCCGTAAAAGGCCTGAAGTTGCCGGAGGTGACGGTGACCTGGTACGTAGCCGGCTCGAGGCCGGGAACCAGGTAAGCGCCATTTGCGGAGGAGATCGCGGTGCGTTCCTCATTGGTGCC
>JASHTU010000408.1 GCA_030040395.1 Acidobacteriaceae bacterium | reverse complement strand
ACGAGGGAGCCAGGAGACGAGGGAACTTGGGACTTAGGGACCAGGGAATTAGGGGCGGAGGGGTTTGGGATTGATGAGGTGACGGAGCTGCCGCGGCCGGTGCGGCCTTTTCGGCGCGTGGTGGGGCTGAAGTTGCGCGACGGGCGCCGGCTGATGGCGGGGGCAACGATTATTACCACGGGCACCTTTCTGAACGGGCTGATTCACTGCGGGGAAGAGCAGTATCCGGCAGGCCGGAGCGGGGAACCGGCCAGCGTGTTGTTGGGTGAGGCCCTCCGGGGCCTTGGACTTCGGACCTGCAGACTCAAAACCGGCACGCCGCCGCGATTGGATGGGCGGACGATCCGGTGGGAGATGTTCGAGGAGCAGCCGGGCGACGCGGAGCCTACGCCGTTCAGCTTCCGGACCAAGAGCATCGTGCAACCGCAGGTGAGCTGCCACATCGCGTTCACGACGCCGGAGACGCTCAAGCTGATCCGCGAGAACGTACACCGGAGCGCGATGTATTCGGGGCGTATCCAGGGGATTGGGCCGCGGTATTGCCCATCGATCGAGGACAAGATCGTGAAGTTCCCCGACAAGACGCAGCACCAGTTTTTCCTGGAGCCGGAGGGACTGAACACGCACGAAGTCTACGTGAACGGCATGTCGACGTCGCTGCCAATGGAGGTGCAGTGGCGGATGGTGCACTCGATTCCGGGCCTGGACCAGGCGGAGATGTTGCGGCCGGGGTACGCGATCGAGTACGACAGCGTGGACGCGACGGAACTGGACCGGACGCTGCGCGTGAAAGCCTTCACGGGCCTTTACCTTGCCGGACAAATCAACGGAACCAGTGGTTACGAAGAGGCTGCGTGCCAGGGGATCATGGCGGGCATCAACGCGGCGCTGTGGTTGAAGGGCGAGCCGCCGTTCACGATGGACCGCAGCGAGGGATATACGGGCATCCTGATCGACGATTTGATTTCGAAGGGGACGAATGAGCCGTACCGGATGTTTACGTCGCGGGCGGAGTTCCGGCTGCACCTGCGCATCGACAACGCGGACCGCAGGCTGACGCCGCACGGGCGGCGGCTGGGGCTGATCAACGATGAGGCGTGGAGAGAGTACGAGCGCAAGCAGGCGCGGATGGCGGCGCTGGAGCGGCTGCTGATGACCGGCAAAGTCGATTCCGAAAAGCTGCGGGCCGCAGGCCTTGGCGAGCTGACGGCGACGGCGGGATTGACGTGGGCGCAACTGCTGAAGCGGCCGGAGGTGATGATTGGGGCGGTGCTTGCGGCGCTCAGCGATCAACTTCGGCGAGATCCGGCGCTGGCGGAATTCGGGCTCTCGCGCGACGAAATTTCCGATCCAATTGAGCGCAGCGCGCTGCGGAACGAGGAGCGGGCGGTGGAAACGGAGATCAAGTTCGCCGGATATCTGGAGCAGCAGAAGAAATCAATCGAGAAGCTGAAGGCGGCCGAGGCAGTGGCGATTCCAGAGTGGATCGAGTACGGAACGATCAGCGGGCTGTCGCGGGAGATGCGCGAGAAGCTGGAGCAGGTGCGGCCGGGCACGATCGGGCAGGCGAGCCGCATTCCCGGGGTGACGCCGGCTGCGCTGAGCCTGGTGCACGTTTCCATTCGGTTGCAGCAGGCCAGCCGATCGAGGCGCGAGGCCGATCCGGTTGCCGGCCCTCAGGCAAAGTCTGCTGCAAGTTCATTTTGATTTCGTAGAGATCGATTTCGGCGCCAGACAACCTTCCTCCGCTAAGAGCTGTCGAAACCCTCTGAGGAAAGGGGAAACGAGAGGCAGCCGACGCAAGTCTGGCGGAACTCGAATGCACGTCACTTTCCCGGGTTGCGCGATCCGCAGTGATTGGTGATCCGCAGTGATTGGTGCGGGAAAGCGCCAAAGAACGGAACAATGAAAGAACGAACGGTTTCGAAATTGGTAGTCTTGCGCGGGGCCGCAGAGAGAGTGCGCAGCCCGGCGCACACGCCTTGGCCTCTCCGCGATGCGAGCGGCGACTCTGCTCCGCTGAGCGCTTTGAAGCGCTGGCGGGGTTTTGGGTTTCGCCTTATACACTCCGTCGGGAGAGGATATGGCTGCGATTGCGCTGCCCATCCGGCAGTTTGCCATGAAGCTCGCTTTCCGCTACACCCGTCTGCGGACGCCGGCATACCCCTATTTGGTTGAACCGGTGCAACTGGCCACGCTGGTCTTCGAACTTGACAGGATCAAAAATCTCCCTGGCTCCATCCTCGAGGTGGGTGTGGCATGGGGCATGACCACGCGGTTTATTTGCGAGCATCTCGAGGCCTGCGGGCGCGGCTCGGAACGATTTTACGCAATTGACACCTTTGAATCGTTTACGCCGCGAGATGTGGGTTTCGAGATCGAGCATCGCGGCAAGACACGCGCGCAGGTTTCGGGATTCGGATATATCGACTTCGCATCCTGGAAACGCAACTTCCGCGGCTTCGAATTCCTCACCGCGGTGAAGGCCGACTGCTCCACATTCGACTACTCGACGGTTTCGCCCATCAAGCTGGCTTTTCTCGACGTCGATTTATACTTGCCGACACGAAACGCGCTGAGAGAGATTTACGCGAACCTGGTCGAAGGCGGGGTGCTGCTGGTGGACGATGTGCTGCAGCCTTCGCGGTGGGATGGCGCCTACCAGGCATACTTGGAATTTTGCCAGGAGCGCAAGCTGCCGTTCCAGGTAATCGGCAACAAGATGGGAATCCTTCGCAAATGAACCGCTGGTCGCCGCCGGCGACACATAGATTCTATCCAGAGCCGCCTCTTAATCGATGCCGGGCTGGTTACGCACATAGCTGAAGCGGATCCCTTCGATGGCCAAGGCGAAGCGCCTGGCCAACCCTCTCCAGCACGATCCGGATGCGCGATTTCGGTCAAATCTGCTCGTCAAGGAGCGACCACTGCAAACAAATGGAAGCGACCAGCTGGGGGATCTGCGGGCCGCACAGCGCCGCGCATCGCCTGCGGAGATGCAGCAGAAGGAGGAATGCTTTAGTGGCTGCTGTCCCGGTCGCCGCGGGAGAAGAACGGGATGTGGAACGGTTCTTCGGCCGTGGAGGGTTTCTTCTGTTTGCCGTTGGAGTCCTGGCGGAGCACGGTGCGCTGGGAATTGATGCACTTCCAGCCGCCATGAGAGCGCTCGAAGATGTGAGTGAAGACGCCCTTTTCCGTGACTTCGGAGGAGCCCACGCGGTGACGGAGGCTGTACGTGCCGTTGGACACGGCGACATCACCCAACATACGCACCGTAATCACCTTTTGGGTGAGATACAGCTCCTTGTCGTCATTGGAGATGACCTGGACCACCTGCTGGTTGCGGGTGGTGATGTCGCCGTTGGCCGCAACATCGACGAACAAAGGCGACAGGATGTTTTCCAGACCATACTGGTCGTGCTGATTGACGGCGGTTGACCAGGCGTCCTCGATCTTCTGAAACTGAACCATCTCCGGACTTTCGCTGGTCATGGCGCCGGACTGGCTGGCGGTGGTGGCCGTGGCCGGGTCGGTTGCAGGATTCTGGGCGGCTGCGGCGCAGCACGCAAAAAGAAAAGCAGCAAAACAAGCAAAAAGACGGTTCATACGCAGCGTGTGCTCCCACTTGTACTGGGAAGGCTCTAGGAAAATCATATCTCTTGGACTCGGAAAGCGGGCCGGGCGGGAGCGGGAAAAAGCAGAACCCGGGGTCGGGGGGCTAAATAAGGCTTTGCAGCCGTTCGGGCTGGCGGAGGGTGACAAGGGACTCCTCGATGGTGATCCAACCCTCTTTGCGGAACTGGCCCAGGGTGCGGGTCACGGTTTCCCGGGTGGTGCAGGTCATGGAGGCCATCTCCTCGTGGGTGAGGAGGAGGGGGAAGTGGAATTCGCCGCCCTCGGTGCGTTCACCGATCTGATGGGCGAGTTCGAGCAGCAGCCGGCCAAGGCGCGTGGCCACAGTTTCAGAGAGCGCGATGCGGCAGGCGTCCTGCAGGGCGAAGCGGTACTCCTGGCAGATGCACTGCACGGTGCGCATTTGCGCCTCTTTATGGCTGCGCAGGAAGTTGAGGAACCGCTCCCGCTCGACAGGGCGCAACTGGGCCGTGGTCAACGACTCCGCCGAAACCTCGTAGACACCGTGGGAGAGAACGGCGTAGAGACCGAGCATGGAGCCCGGACCGGCGACGCGGACGATCATCTGGCGATCGTCGGGCCGGCCGGTGGTGAGCTTAAGGTAGCCGCCGCAGATGAGGTAGAGGCAGCGGGCTTCTTCGCCCTGGGTAAAGAGAGCCGCCTGCGCGGGCAGGGAAATGGTGCTGGTGGCCAACTCGAGGTCGGCCAGAACCGCGCTGCCCAGGGAGCAGAACCAGCCCGGACGGCGGTTGGAACAGGCTGCGCAACCCACAGGCGCCGGGCGGCCCAGGTGTGCGGTCCGCGCATGTCCATCCGAAGAAATTTCTGTGTTCGTCATCGTCTTGCCTCTTCCCGATGCCGATACAGCGCCTCCGCCGTTTTTCGAAACCCTGCGCACCCGCAAGGGCCATCGTCAAGGTGGAGGCGCGAAGGCCTTCCCGGAATAGGGGCTATTGCTTGATTGAAAGTGTTGCGCATTGAGACTGGCCTTGGATGTGATGGGCCTCACGCCTATTTGAAGGGCGTTGCCTAGGCGAACGGCGTCAGGCGCGGAACGCGCGCGGCTGTGACAGCGCTCACGAAATGGCGACTGGCGAAAGGGCGTAAATCGCTTTGGCGCAAGCGAATGAAGGCCAAATCCGGGCATTCGAAATGCTGTGACGAACATCACCGCTAGCCTTCATCATGAAAACGTAATCTGTCGGACAAGTAGTGATGCTCCGCACAACGCGAAGCTTCCTCGGCAAGACGAACCAGCGCACTTGAAGCCGATGCGGCGTCCACAAGGGAATACGTCGCGTCCGGCGGCACGAACCGCTAGCTCCGCTGCCGGTGGAAGAGGCAGAGGGAGCGTCCCAAGGCGGTATCTTGCATGCATACGAGTGGGCCTGTAACGCGATTGCCGATCGGTGCGGCTCCGGGCATTTGGCCGGGACTGCGAGCGAGTTGGATGTTGATTTTGGGCGCGGGCATGATCTGCGCCACCGCACTGGCCGCGCCTCCCCGGGGCGATAAGCCGGCAAACCCCGCGGCGGCGAAGGCGGTTCTGCCCTCGGATTATGTGGGCTCCGACACATGCGCTACCTGCCATGACGCGGTAAGCAAGAAGTTCGCCACCAATCCCCATACCAAGATGGCGTTGATGCATGGCAGCAGCGGGATTACCTGTGAAAACTGCCACGGACCGGGCGCCGCGCACGTGGCCGGCGGCGGCGACGTGAGCAAAATCTTCGATCCTTTGAAGGGCTCGGCTAAGCAGGTGAACGACACTTGCTTGAAATGCCACGCGGGAACGCATCCCAATTTCCTGCGCTCCCCGCACGCCAAAGCGGGCTTGAGCTGCATCAGCTGCCATAGCATTCACGGTTCCGAGGCACGCACTCCCTTGCAGGCGGCGGAATTGCACCTGATGGGCACCACCAGCGACGTGCACAGCCCCGAGGCCAAGGATCTGCTGCTCAAGGGGCCGCAGCCCACCCTCTGCTACCAGTGCCACAGCGGCGAACGGGCGCAGTTCAACATGCCCATCCATCACCGGGTGAATGAGGGTCTGGTGCAGTGCACGGATTGCCACGACGTGCATGGCACTTTCGGCAACAACAATCTGCGGAGCACGGCGGA
>JASHTU010000407.1 GCA_030040395.1 Acidobacteriaceae bacterium | reverse complement strand
GGCCTTCGCTTCCCCCGCCGCTCATCGTGTATAACCACGTTGGAATGCCCTTCCACCGTCCCATTCCGGACCCCAAGCCGCGCGGCAAGGCCTCGGACGCCATTGACGCCATCGTGCAGGCCGAGAAGATGATCCAGATCGCGCTCATTCTGCCCTGCGCCGCCTTCATCGGCTGGCTCGCCGGCGCTTGGCTCGCCTCCCGCCTCCACCAGCCCTGGATTGCCCTCGTCGGCATCGTCTTTGGCGGCGTCTCCGGCCTCATTTATGTGGTCCGCCTCGCGCTCCAGGCCGGCAATGAGGCGGCCCGCCTCGACTCCGCCGGCCCTGGCCATCAGGACCCCTCTGGCAAAGGAAAAGGCTCCCGCCAGCCATGACTGAGCAAACCCACTCCTTCGCCGCCCTCACCGATGCGGGTCTTGACGCTTTGCTCAAGCGCGCCTTGCGCATCACCCTCATCATCGGCGCGCTCGCTTCGCTCATCCTGTGGGAGGCCTCCGGCTGGCGCAACGCCGCCATGCTGGCCACCGGCATGGCCATCTCCGCCGCCAGCATCTATGAGTGGCGCCGCCTGGTCCGCCTCATCAACATCCATTTCGACCGGGCCAGCAGCGAGCAACGCCCGCCACCCCGCGACACGGTCTTCGCCGCCCTGTTCTTCCTTCTCCGGCTTACCATCTTCGCCGGGGCCATTTATGGTAGCCTGAAATGTTTCCGAGGTTCGGTCGTAGCGCTTCTTTGCGGCCTTGGCCTGGCGGTCGTGGCTATGCTCTGGGAGGCGGTTCGCCTGCTTCGCGACTGATCTTCAGATCACCGGTGAGAGATCAAAAACTGGGGCGCGTCCTCTTCCTCGCGTTTTGTTTTTGCGGCTGGGCTCGGCGCGCCATCAGGGAACGGAAAGATTTCCTCCATGCAGGAACTTGGCGTTACCCATTTCTTTAATGCTATTTTTGGGCCCTTCTTCGCCTCGATGATGCAGTTGGTCGGCGTGCATCCTGTCCACCGCAACGCGCCCATCAACGACACTTTCGCCCTCGAAATGCTGGTGGCCTTCTTCCTCATCGCCTATTTCATCGTTGTTCGCCTGACGCTTTCCGTCGAGCACCCCAACCCCGCGCAGCACATCGCCGAAATCATCCACGAGACCGTCGGCGGCCTGGCCGATCAGGTCATCGGCCACGGCTACGAGCGCTTTCAGGCCTTCGCCACTTGTGTCGGCCTTTTCATCCTGCTCAACAACCTCATCGGCCTCTTGCTCGGTCTCGTTCCGGGCGTCATCACTCCCACTGGCGAGCCGGTTGTGCCGCTGGGCGTTGCCGTGCTCACGTTTCTCTACTACAACTACCACGGAGTGCGGGTGAACGGCCCTCGTTACATCAAGCAGTTTTTGGGGCCGCTGTGGTGGCTCGCCCCGCTCATGTTCATCATCGAGATCGTCTCCCACTTGGCGCGCATGTTGTCGCTCACCGTTCGTCTTTACGCCAACATGTTCGCCAGCGACCTGTTGACGCTGGTCTGGTTCTCCATCATTCCCATCGCCGTGCCGGCCGTCTTCCTGGGCCTGCATTTCGCCGTGTCCGTCATTCAGGCCTTCGTCTTTATGCTGCTGGCCATGATTTATCTCTCCATGGCCGTGGCGCACGAGCATTAACGTAGTTCGCAGTTCTTAGTTCGTAATTGATGTTCCTCGTCCGATCGAGTCTTTCCTGTGAACTGAGAACTACGAACTGTGAACTGCATCAAAGATTCGAGTCTTTCCTGTGAACTGAGAACTACGAACTGTGAACTGCATCAAAGATTCCGCCGGAGCCGCTTCCGCTCCGGACCATCGGTAGGGCCGCAAGCGTGAGGAGGCCAAAGGCATAACGCCAGCTTTGGCTGGTAGTTTTTGGCTAGAAGCAAGAAGCTAAACGCTGTTTACGCCGGCACGGTGAGCCTCAACCACCCACTGGCGGCCAATTTCAAGGAAGCAGGAGAACTATGCGGAAACTGCAAAATCTGTTCATGACCTTGGCGGCGCTTTGTTTCGCCGTCCCGGTCTTCGCGCAAGGAACCACGCCCGCCGTTAACCTTATCCCCATCGGCGCCGGACTCGGCATGGGCCTGGCCGCCGGCCTGTGCGGCATGGGCCAGGGGCGCGCCGTCGGCTCCGCCTGCGAGTCGCTGGCCCGCAATCCCGGAACCCGCGCCGGCATCATGCTGTTCCTGGTCCTTGGCCTCGCCTTCATCGAGTCGCTCACGTTGTTCACCCTGGTCATCGTCTTCGCCAAAATGTAAAACCCGGCCTGCTTCCCGGGTTCCGGTCCCGGAGCCCGGGAGCCTGCCGCTTGATCCGCCGCGCTTCCGCAGCCAGGCCCTCTATCGCGCGCTCTCCGTCTCCGCCCCGCCGTTCGAGCGCATCCTCTCAATCGCCTCCCGGTACCCCAGTCCCACGGGCAGCGGCGCAAACTGGCTCTCCTCCTCCAACGTGTCGAAAATGCGGCTCCGGAAAACCATCCTCCCACTCATCTCCATCTGGAAACGCACCGTCCGCCACTGGCCGCCCACGTCGGCCTGGTCGATCTCGATCCACCCACCCTTCTTCAATCGTCCCAGCAATCCCCAGCCAAAATCCACATCTCGTTGCAGCCATCCTTTAAGGTGCGTCGCGCGCGCCTGCGCCACGTCGATCCAGATTTCGCCCGCCATCGACTTGAGGATCTCGGTTTCCAGGCCGGGAGGCGAAAAATCCGGATCCGGCCTAAAATCGAACTTCTCCACGGTTCCGGCCGGGGTTTCTGCGGAGCCCGCATACCGGTACACGAATGCGCTGGGCAGCGCGCGCAAAATCTCCGCCGCGCGCGCCGCGTCTTCTCCCTCCTCCTGTTTGCGGTGCCGTTGCCGCCCGGGATCGTTGTAGAGCGCCGTCAGTCGCGCCTGTTCCTTTTCCTCGGCGTCCGCGCTCAGCGGCCGTCCGTCGACTGAGACAAGCCGGGCCACGTCTCCATCCCCGGTCTCATAGATCTCCTTGGTGGTCGTGATCCGTGGGCTGGCCTTGCGCAGCAGGTAGCGCATGGGGTGGTTTGGATCCTCGGCCGCGCGCAATTCGTTGGCCAGCGCCCGGTTCACCAGCGC
>JASHTU010000406.1 GCA_030040395.1 Acidobacteriaceae bacterium | reverse complement strand
GCTCGCGTGGATCATGTTTCCCGTGGGTGCCGAAGTGGGCTTTTCCTCCGCCGGAGCGGGCGCGCTGGGCAGCGCCGCGTTGTTGAGCCTCACGCCATTGCCTCCCGCGCAGGTGGTGGGCACCGATATCGTCTTCGGCTTTTTGGTTTCGCTCATCGGCAGCGGCGCGCACTGGTTTTCGTTCGCCTCTGACCCCGGGCTGCTGCTGCAACTCATCGCAGGCGGCGCCGCCGGAGCCATCGGCGGCACGCTGCTCAGCACGCGCGTTCCACGCCGGCCGCTGCGTTTCGTTCTCTGGGTGTGGCTGCTGATCCTGGGCGGGCAGTTTCTATTCAACAGCTATCACGTGTGGGCCGCCACGCGCTGAGCCGTCTATGCGCGCGTTGACGGTTGCGCCGCCGCGGCCGGAACGCATTCGCTCGCGTCGCCTTGGATTTTACTGACCGCGTGCGCCACCGCCGGCCACACGGCGGCAAGGTTCTCCACGGCGCCCGCCGGACTTCCCGGCAGATTGACAATCAGCGTTTGCCCGCGCACCCCGGCCAACGCGCGCGAAAGCATGGCAAAGGGCGTCTTGGCGAGGCTCGAGGCGCGCATGGCTTCGCCGATGCCGGGAATCTCGCGCTCCAGGACGGCGCGCGTGGCCTCCGGCGTCACGTCGCGCGGCGAAACCCCCGTGCCTCCTACAGTCAAAATCAAATCGCACCCGGCGTTGTCGGCCCACTCTACGAGTTGCGCCGAGATGGCGCCGGCTTCGTCGGGCAACAATTGCGCGCCCAGGACTTCGACTGCGCGCTCGGCAAGCCACGAGGCCAGCGCCGGGCCGCTCCGGTCCTCGCGCTCGCCGCGATGCCCCTTGTCGCTTACGGTCAGAATAGCTGCTTTCATCGTTGTTCGCGCCGCTTGGTGCGCGGGTCTTCAGTCCACCGCGAGAATCACGTGGGAGGCTTTGAAGGCCGCGCACGCCGGCTCTCCGGCCGCAAGTCCCAAGGCGTGGGCGCTGGTCTCCGTGAGAATCCCAACCAGCGTCTCACCGCCGGTAAGCTTCAAAATCACCTCGGCATTCACGGCCCCTTCGTGAACCGTCTCCACCGTGCCGCAGAGCACATTGCGCGTGCTCAGCTTCGCTTGGTCGAGGTTCTTGCCGATGACGATCCACGTGGCTTTCACGAGCGCGTACGCGGGTTTGCCGACCGCCAGGCCCAGACGCTCCACGCTTTCGTTGGTGATGATGGCCACGATCTCCGCGCCGCCCGTGGCTTTGAGCGTCACTTCGGAGTTCACCGCGCCTTTGGTGATGGCGGCGATCTTGCCTTGAAACTGATTGCGCGCGCTGGTTTTCACATTGTCCTCCGTTGCTTGCATCGCGGCCCGGCACGGGTGAGAAGCCGCATCAGTCGCGGGTCCCCGTCGACTCGCGATCGCCCAGCGACGGCTCGAACAAAAGCGCTGGCGCTTCGTCGCCCGGCCCAATCAGTGTACGCTCGACAGGCAGGATCGCCAATCCACGGGCGCCTTCCGCCGACCCATGTGCTATCATGATAGCAAAAGAGGCGAGAATGGCGCAGATTCTGATCCGCAACCTGGACGACCGGCTCAAAGCCCGCTTGCAGCGCCGCGCCAGGCGCAACGGCCGCAGCATGGAGGCCGAAGCGCGCGAGATATTGCGCGACGCTCTGCGGGTAAAACAGACTCCCGAAGTCGGTTTTGGCACGGCTTCCGTGGCGCTCTTCAGTGGGCGGGGTGTCTACCTCGACGAGCCGATCCAGGAAATTCGTGGGATGCGCATGGAAATACCGGATTTCGAGCCATGATCGTTCTCGATTCGAACGTGGTTTCGGAAATCATGCTTCCTCGGCCGGATAGCAACGTAACCTCCTGGCTCGACCGGCAACCGGCTCCCTCCATTTGGATCACTTCGATTACCGTCTACGAGATTCGCTATGGGATACAGTTGATGCCGGCAGGGAAAAAGAAGTCGGCGCTCACGGCTTCGTTCGAGCGCTGGCTGGCCGAAGCCGTCCAGCAACGCATCGCCAGTTTCGACAACGCTGCGGCCCAGGCTGCCGCCGACTTGGCCGCCGCGCGCAAGCTGCCTGGCCGCCCCGGCGATCCACGCGACGCCATGATCGCCGGCATCGTGCTCGCCAACCACGCCACCCTGGCCACGCGGAATGTGCGGCATTTTGAAGACATTGCGAAGTCGGTGGTCAACCCGTGGGAGGCGTAGACGCCGATAACGGCGAACCGAAAAAAGGGGGCCGCGCCACGATGGAAATCGCCAACGAAAAAACCGTCTTCAATGCACAGGCCAAGGCTTCGATGCGCGCGTACCTGAAGTCGCGCACCTGGCCGGAGAAGATCGAATCCATCGAGCGAATGAACGAGGCGGCCAGGCTGGCGCGCGAGGGAATGCGGAAAACGGGGAAGAGCGGAACGAGGGAACGGGGGAGCAAGAAGGCGGGTTTGTGAGGGTTCGCGCTTTCCCAGGTCCCGGAATCGGGACCCTGGGGCGCCCCGGCAATCACGATTTTGGGTGAGCATCTGATCGAATCTCGCGCTCTCTCAGCCACCGGAACACTTCATTCCAGGCTCGTCTCTCAACTTCGATGTTTTGTAGCACTTTTTGCGGGCGAAAGTTGCGGCATTTGACAAGAAATGCAATCAGTGCAACGAGGCTCACAGCGGAGATTATTATGCTGTTGTTCCGAGCATACGAGCTAGAAAAAGACAATGCGGACTTCAAAGAGATCGTTAGCGCGAACACAGCGCCTATACAGCAAAGACAACGTGAAAAAGGTAAATGTACTCGTAGAATCTGGTGCTATCTGTTTGTTGGAATTGTTCTGGCTCCGCCCGTGTTCGAGACGAATCACCATTGGCAAAGCGCCAATGTCGATACTCCCGTAATGCGTTCTCCCATCCAATCCATCTAACGCCTGAGGGTCCCGGCTCGTGTACAACCTGGAGATATCCAACGATTCTAGCGCTGCTCTCGGCCCTATTGAATGTGAACCACAGGTTGAAAAACAGTAAAAGCAAAAATGAAAGAAAGAGCAGTTCCATTGTCCAGCCATCAAGCCCTCTCGATGCGCCAGCGAATGCGACGCCAGCGATCAAGAGCGGACGTTCAAATATGAACCTCCTGTTATTCTCATGTTCCTGCCTCA
>JASHTU010000405.1 GCA_030040395.1 Acidobacteriaceae bacterium | reverse complement strand
AGGGCCGTGCGCGGCACGCGAGCTCACCGGCGGCCCTAGCCGGTTGTGCCAGGCGCTGAGGCTGACGCGGCCGGAGCATAACGGTCTCGATTTGCTCGACGCTGCCTCGCCGCTCCAGGTGCGTGACGATGGCGTTCGCGTCTCCGAGGCGCTGGTGACGCCGCGCATTGGCATTCGCCACGCGGCCGAGCGGCTGCTGCGCTTCGCCGTGCCCGACTGCCATTGCGTTTCCGGGCCGAAGTCGGTTGCGAAGGGATTTCGAGGCGCCCGCGTCCTGGTTTGCTAGAATTCCGTCCATCAGTTAGAAGCTACTTTTTGATAAAGCGAGGAAACCCTGCACTTGAAGCTCACTTTACTTGTTCCTTCGGCTGCGGCCGTTGCTTTCTTGACCGCGACGCTCTTTGCCGCCACAACCTTAGCCCAACCGGCCCCAGCTGCGCAGGAAGAAGGAGCGCCCGGCGGCCCTCCGCACCACTATCCCGCGCCCAAAAACTTGAAAGTGCTGCCCAAAGACACCAACGGCGAGCAGATCCGCAAAATCATGCACGGCTGGGCAGGCAGTTTGGGCGTGCACTGCGACACCTGCCACCAACAGGACCCGCACAACATCGGCCCTGACGGCAAGCCGCGGCTCGACTTTCCCTCCGACGCCAAGCAGGAGAAGCTGACGGCCCGGCGCATGTACAAAATGGTCCAGGGCATCAACTCGGAATACGTCAGCAAGCTCAAAACCCAGGAAGGCGACGCGGCAAAACCGGTCACCTGCGGAACGTGTCATCGCGGCCATCTGGATCCGGAGCCGTACGTGATCCCGCCCGAGCACCGGCCAGCCGGAGCGCCGATGCCAGGGAATTAGATTGCCGGCAGGGAAGAGATGTTCCCTGGCGTTGCATGCGGCTGACGCACCACTCGGTTGACCTTTGAAGCAGGTTTGCGTCTCATCGCAAACGTATGTATCTAAAGGGAGAACATGTTGCGAAGAGTGTTGGTTGCAGCCGCCCTGTTGTGCGCCGCCCCATTTTGCCTTGCGTCCGGACCCGCGGGCGCGGACGTTTGTCCTCCCGGAGATTCGATGGCCGCCGCTGCTGCGAATGCGGGCGCGATCTCGAGCGCTGCGGAGCAGCCCGTCCCTGGCAGCGCTCTTCCTACCATCGGCGCTCCCGGCGCCTCATCGCAGGCGTGTGCGCCCTCCCCAAGCGCGACGGCGGGGAACGAATTGCCTCTGGCCGACACCGGCCCTGTGAATGAATTCCGCGTTGCGCGCGGCGCTCCCTCTCCCGCGGCTGAGCAGCTTCCAGACGCGCCCTCTCATCCAAACGCGCCGCACGGTCAGATTTTCGGATTCAAAGGTTTCACCCTGACCGGCTCCCCGGACGTAACCCTCCGCGACGAGTTGCCGATCACCGAGCTTGGAGCCACGCTTGGCGGCAGCTTCAAACAGGGCCGCACTGCCTATTTCGTGAGTCTCGACCGCTTTGGAATCGACCAGCAAAAGCTGCTTACCTTTCTGACCACGCTCGAGACCCAAACCGGGGCGGGCGCGTTGCCGCTCGACGCGAATCCGGTTGCGTCCAGCTCATTTGTGGCCAGAATCGATCGGCAGTTCAGCAGCCGCGATTCCGCGTACGCCCGTTTCAGCCGCGACGATTTGCGCAGCTATTCTCTGCGGCCGAGCCAGGATGCGAGCGGCCCAGGCCTCGGCACGGACTTCGGCGTAACCCAGCAGGCGGCGACGGTGGGAAACACGGTTACGCTCTCCGCGGATACGCTCAACGAGACCACAGCCCGCTTCATCTCCGACGAGACGCAATTGCCGGCGGGAGCTCCAGCCATGGGGGTGCAATCGGACCTGCCGACGGTGAGGCGAGATCGGGTTTTTGAGGCGGCCAATAACATTTATCGCCAGGCGGGCAAACAGGGCCTGAGCGCCGGAGGAGATTTTCTCTATAACCAGATGAACATCTCGTTCCTGGAGTCCAGCCTGGGCCGCTTTTCGGACGGAAATTCCTCTTTCACCCAATCCGACCACAGCGCCGGGTTCTATGTCGAGAGCGAGAGGAAACTCCGGCCCAACCTGCTTTTGACCAGCGGAATCCGTTATGACCTTCAGCTCCTGCGCGGATTCCAGAAGGACACGAACAACGTGGCTCCTCAGCTTGGCGTGGCTTGGGCGCCTTCGACATCTACAGTGATTCGTGGCGGCGTGGGCGTCTATTATGATCAGATCCCGCTGCCCGCGCTCGCTGGTCCGGCCGATCCGTCGAGCGTCGCCAACCTCGAAAGCTCGGGTAGGTTGGTCAGCCGCAATGGCGCTTCCGCGGAGCAACTGGGCGAATTCACAAGCATGAGCCCGTCGCTTCAAAACTCTTACGCGGAACAGGCGAACTTCGAGATCGAACAACAAATTGGTCCCAGGAGCGCACTCTCCGCGGAATCGCAATATGTGCGCGGCGTTCAGTTGGCCCTCCCCGCTTTCCGGCCAGTCGCCATGTGCGCATCCGCGGGCGGATGCAATGCGGGGAATACATTCTGGGGGCGGGAGATGGGTTCGGGCGCGGTGTCTTCCTACGCCGGCAACTCTGTCGCGTTTACGCAACGGCCGACCCACTGGGGAGATTACAAAGTTTCCTATACCTACGCGACGGCTCAAGACTCCGGTACGGAACCGGACGCCTTTTTCTTCATCAACGACCGGCTGCGCCGCGCCTCGTTCACGGGAGACCTTCACACCACGCCGGGGCCGGGCTCGGACTTATGGCAGCACATCGCCAACGGTTTCGTCCTGACGGGAACCGGCGACTACACCAAACGGAGTGAGTTCGCCGGGCTGAATTTCGTGAGCATGAACGCCCGCCTTTCCAAAACCCTCGCCTGGGGAGAGAGCTATCGCCTGGACTTCCTGGCGGAGACATTTAACATGTTGCAGCGCACCAATGCGGCCTTCGCGAATTCGGCCGCGAAGATGGGCGATTCGCTGGCGAGCGTCTACACCACCTACCAGAGGGTAGCGTCGTTTCAAAGCCCGAATGGCAGCCAGCTTGGATTGCGGCTTACGTTCTGACGCCATTACCGTTTTTCATCGTGTATGCCAAAACCAGGGGCCGCGACCTCCGGCCTCGCGCGGAAAGGCGATAGGCGCGCTTCAGGCCTGCACTTTTGCTTGCGTGAGCATGTAGTGCACGGCGGCTTCCAGCTCCGCCGGCGTTACATCTTCGACCACCCCGGCGTCGCCAATGCCGATGGGAAGCACAAACCGCCGGACGCCGCCGACGTTTTTCTTGTCGCGGCCCGTGGCCCGGACGATCTGGGCGGCGCGCACCTTCAGCGGAGGCAGTGGCCCGTAAGCGTGGATGAGCCGCTCCAGCCGCTCCATCTGGCCGGCGGTGATCGCGCCACGGTGGCGGGCGAGCGAAAGCGCGGCCACCATACCCCAGCCCACTGCCTCGCCGTGAAGCATGGCCTTGTAACGGGTGGCCTGTTCCAGCGCGTGACCCACGGTATGGCCGAAGTTGAGAATCATGCGCAAGCCGCTTTCGCGCTCGTCTTTATTGACTACGCCGGCCTTCATGCGGATGGAGGCGGCGATGACGCGTTCGAGGACCTTGGCGTCGCGGGCCAGCACGGCCCCGGCGTGTTCCTCCATATAGCGCACCAGGGCGCGGTCGCGAATGATGCCGGCCTTGACGCTCTCCATCAGGCCGGAGCGCAGTTCGCGGTCGGGCAGCGTGCCCAGCACGCCGGTGTCGGCGAAGACCGCGCAGGGATGGTGAAAGGCGCCGACGAGGTTTTTGCCTTCCGGCAGGTTGACGCCGACCTTGCCGCCGATGCTGGAGTCGACCTGGGCGAGGAAGGTGGTGGGGACCTGCAGGTAAGCGATGCCGCGCATGAAGACGGCGGCCACGAAGCCTCCCACGTCGCCCACAATGCCGCCGCCAAAGCAGATGAGCAGGGAGCCGCGGTCACCGCCGGCGCGCGCCATTTCGCGCGTCAGTCGCTGTACGCTGGCCATGGTCTTGTGCTGTTCGCCCGGAGGTAGAAAGAGGACCAGCGGCGGCTCAGGGAACGAGGCGGAGAACCTCTTTGACCACAGCGCCCAAATCTCGGGCGAGGTGAGCACGAAAACCCGGCGCGGCAGCGGTCCAATGGCCCGTTCGATGCGCGGGGCGAGAGTTTCGAGGAGGCCGCTGCCCGTGAATATTTCGTAAATCGCCGTGCTGGTGTTGACGCGGATAGTTTGCACAGTGATTTCATGCTAAAACACCGGCTTGGCGGGCCTGGGAGGCGAAGGAGCGCTTTGCCTTCAGGGGGTGTCTGTGCGATGCTGCTTGAGATTGAAGCTGCGGAAAAGGGCCGAACTAAAGGCCAATGGTCCTATATGCTTCCCAGAGGGGCTGAGGCCCCAGGCTGATTTTATGGGCCTTACGGCACGAGTCAACTCGCGCCCTGATACTTCTTGCTTCGCCCGTTGCGTTTTTCCGTTGCCAGCGAGACTCCATTTCGGTTTGGCGTGATTTACGGCGCGAGTCAACTCGCGCCCCGGCGCAGT
>JASHTU010000404.1 GCA_030040395.1 Acidobacteriaceae bacterium | reverse complement strand
GTTCTCCATGTGCCGATCTCCTGTGTTCTATCCCTTTGAGGGTTAAGGTGCGCTTCGCTGCGTGAAAAATACAAATCTACGGGCACGGCCCCGGCAATCCCCGGAGACGTCAGCTCCCGCAATCTAGCAACATTATAGCGGTTTCGCTTTCAAATCAACTTCGGCGGCGGGCAAAAACGATCCGGGAGGCCCTTCTGCCCCTCAAGTCACGGATTTTGCGGCGTCTACAGGCTGGGGTCGAAAAAGCGGGACGGGTTTGTCTCCTCGGTGCGAAGTGGGCAAGTTGGCGCGCGGCTGCTCCGCGAGATGGCAAAATGCTAGGTTTCTCCCATACAACGATTGCCGGATGCCGGACGGCGATTGCGCTGCGGAGGAGGAATAAGGAATTCTGTGGCCACATGCAAGGAAGACGAATCATGATCGGGGATAGGAGACGAGGCTGCCGCAGCCGAACACCTTGGCGCGGCGACTGCAATCTCGACGGCGGGGAGAGATCAGGATGAAAACGCGAGGGTGGGGATGGATTTTGAGCGCGGCCATGGCGGCCATTGTGTGCCCAGCCTTGGCCAGGGCGCAGGTGAACGTGAGCGTGGATTTGTCAAAGACGCAGGGCCCCTATGAGCCGATCTACAGATGGTTCGGCTATGACGAATCCGATTACACCACCATGAAATACGGCCGCCAACTGCTCAGGGAACTGCACGACCTGAGCCCTGCGCCGGTTTACATTCGCGCCCACCACCTGCTTACTTCGGGGAATGGAGTGGCGGAGCTGAAGTGGAGCTCGTCCAATGTATTCAGCCTGGACAAGAACGGCAAGCCGGTTTACGACTTCACCATCACCGACCAAATCTTTGACGCTTATCAGCAGGCCGGGGTTCGGCCGCTGGTGGAGCTTGGCTTTATGCCCAAGGATCTCGCCGCCGCCGTTCCCGGAATTACCGCCTATGAGCTTCACTATCCCGCTCCAACCATGGGTGGCGCCTCCAACAATCCGCCCAAGGATTACCGGATGTGGGGCGACCTTATCCGCCACTATGTGCAGCATCTCGTCGAGCGCTACGGGAGGCAGGAGGTGAGCACGTGGTATTTCGAAGTATGGAACGAGCCCGACATTGTCTACTGGCACGGAACGCCGGCCGAGTATTTTAAGCTTTATGATTACGCCGTGGCGGGGGTGCGCGAGGCGCTGCCCGGCGCCATGGTGGGCGGGCCGGCGAGCACCGGGCCGGCGAACCCCAAGGCGGCCGCCTTTCTAGATAGCTTTCTGCAACATTGCCTCCACGATAAAAGCGCGGCCGACGGCAAGCCCGTGCCGCTCAGCTTCATCTCGTTCCATCCCAAGGGCCGGCCAACCGTGGTCGACGGACACGTGCAGATGGGCATCGCAGTGGAATTGAAGTCGGTGCAACGAGGCTTTCAAATCGTGGCCAGGTATCCGCAATTCATTCTTCTGCCCATTATTTTGAGCGAGTCCGATCCGGAGGGCTGCGCCGCCTGCTCAATGAAAGTGAACCCGGCAAACGCCTACCGGAACGGGCCGCTTTATCCCTCCTATACCGCAACCGCCATGAAGGCTATAGTCGACCTCGCGGACGAGTACAAGGTGAACCTGATCGCCATGCTGTCGTGGGCGTTTGAATTCGAGAACACGGGCTACTTCGAGGGCTTCCGGACCCTCGCCACCAACGGAATCGACAAACCCATACTGAATCTATTCCGCATGGCCGGACTTATGTCTGGCGAACGCGCAGCGACGAGCAGCATTGGGGCCATGCCGCTCAACGAACTGGTCAGCGAAGGCGTCCGCCACGCGCCGGACATCGACGCCTTCGCCACCAAAGGCGAGCGCCAAGCCGCCATCCTGCTGTGGAATTATCACGACGACGACACGCCCGCGCCCGATGCGGAAGTGAAGGTCAGCATCACTGGAATCCCTGCCGGCGTGAAGCGAGTTCTGCTGGAGCGCTACCAGATCGATGAAACACACAGCAATGCCTATACGGTTTGGAAGGCGATGGGTTCGCCCGAGGCTCCGACTCCGGAGCAATATGCACAGCTCAAGGCGGCGGGGCAGTTGCAGCTTTTGACTTCTCCCGACTGGCTTGACGCCAGCCAAGGCGAGGTAACCGTCGCCACGAGCCTGCCGCGCCAGGCTACATCGCTGATGCATTTGCAGTGGTAGGGCGTGAGCGGGAAACAACCACGCCTGTTCACGCTGCCGAGGCGGCGCCGGAAGCCAATTCTTAGCTTCTCAATGAGCCTGGTCTATCCTCGCGCTGCCAATCAGGCGTAAACGCGGAATCCTTGCAAGTTGATCCGGGCATCGGAACGACAAACGATTTTGAGCGTATGTTTGCCGCGGACGAGGCCCTGCTTTGAATACAAGGTGACCCCCAGCAGCACCGGAAAATCGTTGACCAGGAGAGAGGTCGCGCCTTGCTTTTCGCCATTCAGGAAAATATCGACCTCGCCCAGGCCCACGGTCTTCTCGCCGATATAGTCGATCCCTGTCCCGGTGAACGAAAACTCGGCGGAGGCGCCCTTTGACTGGGCGGCCCGGGGAAGGCCGTTCCCGGCGGCATCTTCAATTGTGGTCCACGGAAACCACAGGCCCGTGTATTGGATCTCCGAATCCGTCGCGGGAACGAAGCGGGAAGATGGGACCGGTTTCAATTTGAGCACCAGCGGAACGCGCCACATCTTGTACGGCGAGGTGGGGACGTCGTCGAAAGGGCATCCGGAGGTGAAGAGGGAGAGCTCGATGTCGTCTCCAAGGCGCTGCTGAAAGGCGGCACAGATACTGGGCCCGTACATGTGCCAGCGGGGGCCAAGAAAGGAGTCATCCACGGATCCGGCTTGAGTCCAAGGACCCCACGGATGAGGCGCCTGATAGAAGTCGTACCGCATGCGATTGGGCTCGAACCATCGGGTCATGGTCTCTGTGTTGTACCAGGAAACGAGCAGGTACACGCCGAGTTCACGGACGAAGGTGATGGGAGTCTGCCCGCAGCGCGCTGCGCGGTCCAAGATTGGTATGGAGCGATCGATAGAGCGAGACCAGCTCGACGTTGCGCTTCCGTCGGAAGCAGACAGATATTCCCAGTCGGCGCTGTTCAGACGGGACAGCTGAGAGCGAAGAACCCGACCCAGGATCAGGGTGTCACCGTCGTTCCAAAAGCCGTTCGTCGAACATGCATAAACGTACTCGTTGGCTCCATCCCGTTCGACTTGGCCTCCGTTGCGGCCATAGTGCACGAAAAACGGCGCACCGAAGGAGCTTCCGGGCCACATGGGCCGTTCGTAATTCTCCCTTGCGCTGCGCGTCCAGGTGTGACCGCGATCGGTCGACTTAATGAGGCTGGCATTCGCGGCCGTCTGGCGAGTGAGCGGGTCGTGACTGTCGCTTCCGTAGGTGTTCCGGGAGACAAAGGCATAGAACACACCGTCGGTGCACTCCTGGCCGCAGGCTTTCCAGGTGGCATTGTCAGGCCCTTTCTGGCCGCCTTTGCCATACTCCGACATGGGGTTAACCTGGCTTCCGACGAGCGCATCCGGCGCCTGGCCTGAGAGCTTGTTGAAGGCGAGGTTCATGTGATTGGAACCGAAGCCACGGCCATCGCAATTGAACGCGTAGAGGTTGTCATCATCGGCCCAGAAGGGATCCCATGTGTCGCCATTGGCGTCGTCCCATTTGTGAATGCGGTTTAGATCGAGGAAGACGTCGGCAATGAGCGCCTGCGAGCCGATTGCGCTCATCCTGCCCGGTAAACCGGCAACAGCGAATGCGGCTGCGGAAGATTTGATGAATGTTCTGCGATCGAGACGTGCTGAGGCGCAAGCCAAGGGCGTTCTCCTTGAAGAATTTGGGCAACACACGCCAGGGGAATTGTAGAGTGAGCGGCAGCCGATTGCGAAGCAGTTGACGCCGGGATCCGAACAGCGGTAACGCCGCACGGCCGACGGCTTGGCTCTCCCGCGCGCCTGATCTCCGGCCTATGCGAATACTTGTTCCAGCGCGTGCCGCATCACCACCGCATCGGGCGTCTTTCCGGTCCAGTATTCGACGCCGATCACACCCTGGCCGACGAGCATGCCGAGTCCGTCAATCACGCGGCAGCCTTTCTCCCGGGCCTCGCGGACGAGCCGGGTAGTTGGCGGATTCGGAATCACATCGGCAACAATCATTTCGGCGGATACAGTTTCCATGGCCAATGGAATGCGCGCATTGACGTCCGGGAAGAGTCCGATTGAGGTCGCGTTTACGAGGATGTCCGTGCGAGCGGGCACGCGGAAATCGCCTCGCCATGGAACATAGGTTACGGCGAGGTCATGGCCCATGCCTTTCACCGTCTCAGTCAGCTTGCCGCGGAATAGTGCATCGAGCTCGTGGCCACGCATTTCGTCGCGGTTCACCAGAGTGATCTGCAAACAGCCTGCCAGGGCCATTTCCACCCCGATGGCCCGCGCTGCGCCCCCCGCGCCGAGGAGGACGAGGGATTTTCCGCGGGGATCGGCGAGCGAACGAAAGCTGGCGACGAAGCCCTTGCCGTCAGTGTTCTCACCGATGAACAACCCATCGCGATTGACCACGCAGTTGACCGCTCCTATCAGCGATGCCGATGCGCCAAGTCCGTCGAGCTGCTGGATGACCGCGACTTTGTGTGGAATGGTGCAGTTAAATCCGCGGAAGCCGAAGGCTCTGGCTCCAGCAACCGCCGCCGCAAGGTTCTCGGGCCGGACTTCGAGAGTGAGATAACGCCAATCCAACCCCATTGCACGAAAAGCTGGTTCCACCATGGCCTGAGTCGGATTCTCCGCTACTGGAAAGCCGAAGCAGCCAACCAGCTCCTGTTTGAAATTGAGTTCTTGGGGCATCGAAGATTTCCAATGATCGTTGCTCGGTAAACTCAATCCAGCGGAAGCATCGATTGGCGCCGCCTTCAGAGGAGTCATGGAGACGCCGGAAACTCCGATCCCCGACAGATTCACTGCATCTACCGGCGGCGCGAACTCGCTTTCGTCAACACGGTCCAGCCTCTCCAGTCTCGTAACTCGAAGCTTGAGGAACGGGCGACCCCCATCGGTGACTTCGACATTCCGAGCCTTCTTCAAAGGGCCTCGGTCCTCTCACCCGGGCAACGCCGTCCTAACTCCGCCAGCCCTACTAAGGCCGCTTTCTTTCTCACTTCGCCGGCGTCAGTGTGACTTTCCGGAACCTGACCTGCCCCTTCTCGCTGCCCTGCAGATAGATCGGCCCCGGCAGTCCCTCGTGGCTGTCGAGCGCGCCACCCGTCAGCCCGGGAATCTCCCTGTTATTGATCACCGTCACACCGTTCTGCACCACGGTCACGCGCCGCCCGATCAAAGTAACGTCAAACGTTTGCCACTTGTCCGGTGAGCGAGGCTGCTCTGGCCTGGGATCGAGAAACCCGTACACCCCGCCCGTATGTTGGCTCGGCGGCTCGGCCTCCGATTCTGTCTCGATCTGCACTTCATACCGTCCGCGCAGATACACCCCGCTGTTCGCGTCCTTGCCGCAATTGAACTCCACATGCAGCCGGAAGTCTTCGAACTTCTTGTCACTGATGATCTCGGGGCCGTTCCCCGGGCTCACCATGCTCCCGTCCTGCACCGTCCAGTGCTTCTCGCTCGCTCCGCTTTCGCGCCAGCCCGTGAGGTCCTTGCCGTCGAACAGTTCTATCTGCTCACCCCACTCCGGAGCCTTGGTCCGCGCGAGCGACGGCGCCCGCACGCCCGTCCACGTCCACGCCGGCCCTTCAAATCCGGCAATTGTTCCGCTCAGTGTCTTGCCGGTCAGCGTGCCTTTGAAGACCAGATCGTCCTTGCTGTTCTCCACGACCTTCGGCGAGACGAACATCACCGTGTCGGCGTCGATTTCGATCTTGGGCAGCGGCCGCGCGTTGCCCCACCGCCCCGTGAACAGCGCCGCCGGCTTGCCGCCTTTGTCGGTGATCTCGATCCACGAGGGATGCTCGCCGTCCGGCGCCTTCAGCGTCAGGTCCCACCGGCCAATGAACGCTTTGGCACTCGCGGTTTGCGCCGGCAAGAAGTTCCCACCCCAGCAGAAAGCAACCGCAACCGCCGCCGCAACCACAAACTTCGCGGTTTTCACTTCGCTTTGCTCCTTCTTTTCTTACCCCAACAACTTGATCGTTCCCGACCCTTCATCCCAATACAC
>JASHTU010000403.1 GCA_030040395.1 Acidobacteriaceae bacterium | reverse complement strand
GGCGATGTACTCGTTGATGCCGGCATTAGCCAACAGGCGCGCCTTGGCCAGGTGCGGGCTGTCCTCAGGGAAGGCATCGACGAGCTTGGGTTCCGGTAAAGGCTGGAAGTGGTCGAGCCCGGGCGCGGCCGCGGGCTCCAGCTTGCCGAGGGCCGTCAGCCGTTCCTGCGCCATTTGCGCATAGAAGTAGTGCGGGTAGGCGCGGATGATGGCGCGGTAATCAGCCGCCGCGAGGGAGGGGTAATGGTCCTGGCTCTCGTAAAGGCGGCCGCGCCAATAGAGGGCGGAGACAGTTTCATTGGCTGAGGGATAATCGCGAATCTGCTGATCGAAGAGGTGGGCGGCGTCAGTGAACAGGCCGAGCCGGTAGCTAAGCCAGCCGGCCCGCCAGTGCGCCGCGGCGGCGTACTTGTAAGTGGGAAAATGCTCGGCCAGATAGCTGTAATACTGAACGGCCGAGGGATAGTCGCGGCGGAGGAGATACATGTTGCCGCTGGAGAAGAGCGCTTCAGCCAGCCACGGGCTGCGCGGGAAGCGGGCTTCCATCTGGGAGACGATGCTTTGCTGATCGGCGGTGTCGTCGCGGTCGCGGGCCAGTTCCATGAGGAGGTAAAGGCGGCGGGCGCCGCTTTCGTCGGGCGTATCGGGTAAGGCTTCGGCCTCGGACTGAGTGAGGAGCTTGAGGTGCAGCTCGCAGTCGGCGAAGGCCACCTGAAAGCCGTCCCGGTCTTCGGGGGCGAGGGCGGACGAACGCGTCAGGGCGCGATACTGCTCAGCGGCCTCTTCATAGCGGCCGGCGCGGTAGTAAGCGTCGCCCAAGCTGCGCAATTCCGCGACGGTGAGGGCGGATTCGGCGCCGATGGCGGTGAGCTTGGCGCGGGCGACTTGGGCCTCGGGGGTCAAAGGCTGGCTGAGCAATAACTGTTTGAAGAGGCGAACGGCCTGATCCTGAAGGCCCATCGCGTATTCAACTTGCGCTTCGGCCAACTGGTAACCGGGGCGGTCCACCGCGTCGGTGTCCTCGGCCGCAGCCAGCGCCTCACGGGCGCCGGTGGGGTTATTCAAGGCCAGGAGGACGTTGGCCTCGAGCTCCGGCGCCTGGTTGACGAAGATGCTATCCGGGTAGCTACCTGTGAAGCCGTGGAGGAGGGTTTCAGCGGCGGCATCGTCGCCAAAATCGTGATCCGCCTCGGCGGCGAGGAAGTCGGCGATATCGGCCAGCTCCGCACTGCCCTCCCGCGCCCGCTTGAAGTTCTCCACCGCCTCGGCATAGCGGTGATCGAGCAGATAGGCGTGGCCGAGAGCGAGATAGGCGGCCGCGGCGGCGTCGCCGGTATGGCGGCGGGCGTAGGCGGTGACGCCGTCGTAGGCCTCGGGGGTGCGCAACCGGGCCAGTTGCTCGGCCATCGGACGCAGGTCGGCGGAGGCGACGAAAGCCTGCCGGATGCGGGCGGTGCGGGCTCTCCGGGAGGCGCGGCTGGCCCGGTAGACGCGATGGCGGGTTCCAGTTCGCCGCGTGGGCTTTTTGGCTGGGTGAGAGGAAACGGAATGGGTTTTGTCCGCGGAGCCCGAGGATTGAGCCACCAAGGGGAACGCAACCAACAGCAACAAAAGCACGACAGCCAGACCACAAGCCGCCCGGCGAAGAAAAGCACCTGGGTGAGACAGCACCTTCATACCTTCACTTTATCTCGTTCTTTCCTCTGGAAACGTGCGGAGAATCACCGCAAGCAACCGGCCGGCTGCTCGACATCCTTTGGACCGTTCCGCCCGCCGTCCGTTACACTCATCTTTACGGCCGGGACAAAAAGCCCGCCGACGCATTTTCCGCATCCAGCGCCCATGTCGACCATCCAATCGATTGCAGGAGAAAACGAGCATCCCGACGTCGCCCTGGTGGAGAGGGTGCGGGCGGGGGAAGTTGCGGCGTACGACACGCTAGTCCGCAAGTACGAGCGGCAGATTTTCCGGATTGCGCAGCACATTACGCAAAACCGGGAAGACGCCGAAGACGTAATGCAGGACGCGTTCCTGAAGGCGTACGAAAAGCTCGACCAGTTTCAGGGGAACGCGAAGTTTTACACATGGTTGGTGCGCATAGCGGTGAACGAAAGCCTGATGCGGCTGCGCAAGCGGCGGTCAGGAAAGATGGTCTCGATCGACGAGGATCTGGAGACCGAGGAGGGAACCGTTCCCCGCGATTTGGCCGACTGGGCTCCCGACCCGGAACAAAACTACAGTTCCGCCGAGCTGGCCGATATTCTGCGCAGGACCATCCAGGGTTTGCCGCGGGGGTTTCGTGTGGTCTTCGCCCTGCGCGATGTCGAAGGCTTATCGACGGAGGAAACCGCGGAGGCGCTGGGGCTGAGCGTCCCGGCGGTGAAGTCGCGGCTGCTGCGCGCGCGGCTGCAACTGCGCGAGCGGCTGAGCCGCTATTTTCACCGAAGAACCCGGGCCGCGCAAAAGAAGAATGGGGTTGAAACGTGACGTGCACTGAGTTTCTGGCTATGCTCGACGACATGATCGACGACTCCATTGCCGCGGCGGAGACGCGAGCCGAAGTCGAGCAACACCTGCGCAAATGCGGGCACTGCGAGGTGGTCCTGAACACCACCCGGAAGACCATTGAAATCTACCGCTCGCACCAGATCTACGAACTGCCCTACGAGGTGAACGAGCAGCTGCACGAGGCCATCATGGCCCGGTGCAGGGCCAAGCGCTGCTGAACCGAAGCAGGGTCAGCCGGCGCGTCTTCGCCGAGATTCCGGCGACAAAAACCACAACTTTTCCCGGAAAGCCGCGTCTGCCCTATCAGCAAGATTGCGTGGTTCGATTCTTCCCCGGTCTTTTCTGCCTGGAGCGTCATCCATGGATTCGCTGCGAGGCGTGCTCGCCGTGGTGTTGTGCTCGAATCTGTGCGTCCCCGCGCCCATGGCGGCCGCGGCGCCGCCGGCGAATTCGCTTGATGCCTCGCGCCCTGCGTATTCCTCCCCCCAACTGCAAGGCGACGGACGGATTCTCCACGCGCTGGACCGTTTTACCTTTGGGTCCCGGCCCGGCGACGTGGAGGCCGTGCGCGCGATGGGTCTCGACAAATGGTTCGAGCAGCAGTTGCATCCGGCAAGCATCGACGAAGCGGACCTCGACGCGCGGCTGGCTAACTTCCCCGCCATGCAATGGAGCGTGCAGGATTTGCTCGTTCGTATTCCCTCGAACGCCATTATCCGGCAGGCCATGAACGGGAGGATCGAGACCCCGCGGCGTGGAGCGCTGCACGCGGTCTACGAAGATGCGATTTACCGCATGCAAATGAGACAGACGGAGAAGAGCGAGAAGAACGCGACGGTTTCCGCCAGTCAGGCTGCGCCGGCTGGAGAGGAAGCGATGGCCGCCGGCTCGCGACCCATGCGCCAAAACCCTGGGGCGGAGGGAAATCCGGGGATGGCGATGGACGCAAGCTCAGGCGAGGCTATGGAGGCGAA
>JASHTU010000402.1 GCA_030040395.1 Acidobacteriaceae bacterium | reverse complement strand
ACATCGGCGGGCATGAAGATATGCGCTTCGATGCCCGCCGCCGCGGCGTATGCGGCCAGAGCGCCGGCGGCATTGCCGGCAGAAGGAATGGCGATTTTGCCGATGCCGTAATGGCGAGCCATGGTGACGCCCATCGCCAGCCCCCGCGCTTTGAATGTGCCGGTGGGATTGGCGCCTTCGTCTTTGATGTAGAGGTTGGGATAACGCCTGCTCGGCAGCATCGGCGTCCAGCCTTCGCCCAGTGTGACCGGCGCGGCGTCCGGCAACACGGAGCGATACCTCCACATGCCGGCCCAGGACGAGGACACGGCGGCGGCGCCCACCACTTCCGCCGCCGGCTTGCCCTTGAGCGCGCCCAGGTCGTACCGCGCAAACAGGGTTCCCGCCGGAGGTTCGGGACACCGAGGACAGACCGTCTGCGCGACTTCGGCGGCAACGTGCGCGTGACAACGAGAACATTCGAGATAAGCGATCGGAGGCATGTTTCTCCTGAAGAGGATTTGCGATATTATGACACGCCCCCAAGCTGTCGCATCGGGCTGGTCGAACCCATCCCACCGCGCGCTACAGCTTTTGGTCGCGGCGGAACACTACTCCCATTCCGCCCGCAGTTCCGCGAGATGCTTGCGATAGGCTTCCATCCTCGATCGTTTATGCTCCAGCCATTCCTCATCGGCGCGCAATTCATCTTGCATCATGCCCAGCTCCTCCTTCACGGTCTCCGGAGCAGGACCCCCGATGATGTTGCGCACCCGCACAAAGTGATCCGCGTCCAGCGCCTCGAGCAGATCGCGGTCCGAGGTTTTCAGTTCTTTTCCTATCACGGCCGGAGCCAGCTCGCGGAGCGACGCCACCATCTGCGTAGGCTCTTCCTCGTCCCCCGCGCCCTTGACCATCGCCGAGACCAGGTGGTGCGCCTCACGAAAGCTGATCCCCTCCTTGCGCACCAGCGTGTCCGCAACTTCGGTGACGGTGAGGAAATGGCTGTTCGCCAGGCGGCGCAGTTTCTCCGCGTCCACGCCGCAATGGGCCACAACCGCGGTCAGCAGCTTCACCGCGCGATGCGCGTCCGCAAACACGGCAAACACCAGCGGCTGCAAGTCATCCTCCGCGTCCACCATGTCGGCGAAAGGGGTGTTGTGCACGGCCGCGAGCACCCCCTGCGCCTGGCCGAACGCCTTGCTGGCCAAAATGCGCGTGTGCTCCAGCGACACCGGATTGCGCTTCTGCGGCATGATGCTGCTGGTCTGCACATAGCCGTCTTCCACGCGCACAAATCCGAATTCCGTTGTGCTCCACAAGAGAAGGTCCTGCACCAGCCGCCCCAGGTTCACCATGCAAACCGCCGCGGCCGACGCCGCCTGGGTCACATAATCGACGGCCGCAATGGCGCCGTAGGAGTTCCTCTGCAAGCCTTCAAAGCCAAGCAGCGCGGCCGTGTATTCGCGATCGATCGGAAACCCCGTGGTGGTGATGGCGCACGCGCCCAGAGGGCTGCGATTGATGACCTCGAAGGCCGCGGTGAAGCGGATCATATCGCGCCCCAGAAACTCCGCCGCGGCCAGCAGATAGTGAGCCAGCGTGGTGGGCTGGGCAGGCTGGCCGTGGGTGTAGGCGGGCATGACCGTAGCGGTGTGCTTTGACGCCCACTTGAGAAGCGCCCCGCGCAGCGCGCACAATTCCCCGCCGAGACCAAGAGTCTCTTCCCGCAGGCACATCCGGTAAAGCGCGATATCGATATCGTTGCGGCTGCGCGCGGTGTGGATCTTGCCGATCACCGCGGGGTCGCCAAGCTGCTCCAGGCAGTGCTCCACAAAAAAGAAAAAGTCCTCGAAGCGCCCGTCATAAGCGGCTCTGGCAAGCTGATCCCGGTCCAGCTGATCCAGCGCGTCCAGGCAAACCCGCGCCTCCTCGCGGCTCAGAATCTTTTGCCGCGCCAGCATAAGCGTGTGCGCATAGTGGATTTCAAGAAGCGCCGCGGTGTAATGCCGCCGGGCGTCGTTGAAATTTATGGCCAAAACGGCTTCGACGTATTCAGGGGCAGGCATCCACTCCACGTTTACTCCCGGCCGTCCTGGAGCGTCAAGGGATCGAAATTGCCGCAAAAGATCGCTGCTCAAAAGTCAATCCTGGCCCCGAATTCCAAAATCCGCGCGTCCAGCAACGTCGATTGAAAAGCTTGCGAAGGCGGACTGACGATTGAGCCCGTCGTCGAAGTCGGCGGCGCGCCCGACGTGAGAGCAACGACCGGCGTGGTCATGTTCAGCGTGGTTACGTTGGAATGCCGGTTGAAGAGATTGTTCGTCTCGGCGAAAAGATTGGGCTGGATGCGGTCGAACCAGGTTCCCAATCCGCGCGTGTAACGGAGGTCGACCTGGTAAACGGCCGGACCGCGCACGCTGTCGCGGCCCACAAACAGCGGCCGCGTATAGCCGGAGGTCGTGGTGTCGTTGTTGAGAATGGTGTTAGCCACTTCGTTTTGCGGCTGGCCCGACAGGAAATTCCATGTGGTCACAAACTGATTGTGGTTCAAAATATCGTTGGCCAGCGCAGAATCGAAATGCGGCTGCGGCTCGTACACCGAGCTCAACGTGAAGGCGTTGGGCCGATCCACGCAGCTATTGCCTCGATCGCGATCCCGATTGGTCGGATCTTCGATCACCCCGTCGCAGTCGTAGGAGTCCACTTCCGGAGCGTCGCTGATGGCATGTCCCCAGGTGTAATTCGCCCGCGCCAGGAATCCGCCAGACCAGCGGTGCTCGTAACCAACCAGCAGGGCGTTATACGAAGTGTTCGAACCCACGTCCTGCAGCAGAATGTTGTCGAACTGCGGGTAGAGCCGGGTCGAAGCGTTCACCGTGCTCGAGAACACCGGCCGTCCGTCCGCCAGCGTGCCGATGGGGTTGATCAGATTCATATTCCGCTCAAAAAGCACGTTGCGCCCGTTGGTCATCACATAGCCCAAGGTGAGCGAGTCGTTCTTGGCGAGCTGCTCGGCAACCTGCAGGTTTCCATTCCAGGAGTATTCGTTCTTGAAATTCGGCGTCAGCGCCGTGATGCTGGGAACGCCCAGGCACGAGCTGGTCACGGAAGCGATCGTCGCGGGATAGGGCGGCGCGCACGGCGAGCTGGCCGGAATCTGCGCAATTAACGATAAAGTGCCGCCATCGTTATAGAGCGCCTCATACCACACGTCGGTGGGCGGCGCGAGATAGAAGATGCCGAAGTTGGCGCGGATTACCGTACTCGGCCGTATTTGCCAACTGAACCCCAGCCGCGGCGAAAAGTCCGCCTTCGGCGTGTTGAAGCGTTGCGTGTAGAGGAACGGAGCGGAAGCCAGCCCCGGAGGCGCATTGAAGACATCGTAGCGGAGTCCGTAATCGATCAACAGGTTCTTCCGCGCCTGCCAGGTGTCCTGCGCGAAGGCGCTGACAACATACGCGTGAAAGCCCGCGCCCGGATGTCCAATGCTGACGTTGAGCTGGGTATAGCTCAAAGGGTTGGCCCCCGATTGCGCCGTCAAATACGCCGAAACTGAAGGGAAAATGAACTCCGAATAGATCGCCGAATCCTGGGTGAGCAGGGGCTTGATAAATCCCACGCCGAATTTCATCGTATGGCTGCCCACAATCCAGGTGAGGTTATCGTTGAAGCTCGGAATCTTCTCTTGAAAGACCGTGCCATTGATATTGGTTCCGTTGAACTCGGCTACCCCGCTGATGTCGACCATTGGTCCGGGCCCGGTCGACGGACTGTTCACGTGTTTTTCGTTGCGGTACGGCCAAGATCCTCTAAACTCGTTCAACAATTTGGGGGAAAACGCGGTGATGAGTTGTGCGCCGATGATATGCGCGCGATCATGGAAGTTCGACGCCGCCGAAAGCGCATATAAGCCGCCCACGTCGCTGTTGTATGGAAACTCGTTTTTGAAATAGTTATAGCGGATAAACGCCGAATTCTTGGCGTTGATGGTCCAATCCAGCCGCGTATCCACAAACTGCGCGTGCTCCACCTCCGGCGCCACCGCCAGTTGCGAGGCGGGCAAACCGATGGCCGCGGCGTTTGCGGGGTTGATCGTGTCCGGGTTCGGCTCGCCGCGCAGAATGTATTCATACGCGCCGTAGTAGAAGACCTTATTCTTCAGCACCGGCCCGCCGATATTCATCGAGGGATCGCTCAATGTCGAGTCGGGCGTGGGCGCGGCGCGGGCCAGCAGCATGGGCCGCGAATTGACCGCGGACGGCCGCCAGATTTCCTGCAACATGCCATGAATCTTGTTCGTTCCCGAGCCCGTAATCGCGTTGTAAATGTCGCCGTCCGTGTTGCCGAACTCCGGCGCGTAAGCATTTGAAACCGTCTGCACCTGCTGGACATAAACCGGCGAGATGGCGAACAGGCGCAGCCCCAATTGGTCGGTTTCCGTATCGTCCATGCCGTCCAGCTCGTAGTTCACGCGGTCAACAAGCCCGTTGGTGTTCACATAGTCGGGAATCCCTAACTCCTGATTGGGAATGCCGCTGACGCCGGGCTGAAGAAGCACAAAGTTATAAGGGTTCCGCGAAGAGAGCGGGATGTTGGCCGCTTCCTGCGGAGTGATGGTGGCTCCGATGTCGAAGCGCGCGGGCTGGATCACGGAGGCATTGGCCACGACCTCGATTTGGGTGTTCACATGGCCCACGCTCATCCGCTCGTTGACCACCGCGCTAGTTCCCGCCTCCAGTTGAATGCCGCTGTTCTTAATGGGCCCGAAGCCCGGCTTTTCCACGGTAACGGTGTACGGCCCAATCGGCAGATCCGGAGCCACGTACAATCCGTTGGAATCGGTTGTGACCTGCCGTGTGAACCCGATGGCGTCGTTCCTTACCGTCACTGCGGCGTCCTGAATGGGCGCGCCCGTGGGATCGGTAACCTGGCCGCGAACGGTGCCGTTGATGGATTGCGATTGCCCGTGCGCGGGCGCAGGGCCCGCAACCAGCAAGCCAACGCCCATCAGCAACATGAAAAGGATTCGGACTGAATTCGACTTTCTCGACCTCCAAAGCGAATGAGAAGACACTGAAGCATCCTCCTGATCATCTCGTTCTGAGATCTGAGCTTGATGGGGAAAAAACAGGTTGTCTTTGTAAGGATCGCTTACAAAGTGATACAACCTTAACAAAGCCTGAAGCGGAAAGTCAACCCCTCTCTGCTTTGAT
>JASHTU010000035.1 GCA_030040395.1 Acidobacteriaceae bacterium | reverse complement strand
TCGGCGGTTCCCGTTTTACCCGCGAAATCGATCCCGTTCAGATGCGCGGAGCCGGCGGTGTGGAATGCGCCCGGCTCGGTCACCTGCGCCATGCCATCGGTGATGATCATCCAGGTCTGCGGATCGATGGGAATATATGCGTCGCCGGAGCCGGGAAAGGTGTCCAGCAGCGCCTTGTGGAACTCGGGGCTTAACTCGCTGGGAAACACCACATGCGGCCGCACCAGGTGGCCGTCGGAAGCGATGCCGCTGATGTACCGCGCCAGTTGGATCGGCGTTACTTCGATCGCCCCCTGCCCGATGCCGACCGAAATCGTCTCTCCGGCGTACCACTTGTGATGGAAGTTCCTTAACACCCATTCGGCCGATGGCATCAAACCCGGTTCTTCGTCGGGCAGGTCGATGCCCGTCTTCTCTCCAAAACCGAATTCCTTGGCGTATTTGTCGATCCGGTCAATGCCCAACCGGTCGGCCAAGTTGTAATAGAAGGTGTCGCAGGAGTCGGGAATCGCGTTGTAAATGTCCACCGCGCCGTGATGGCGGTCGCAATGGTAAAAGTGCCCGTAAAAGTCGGCCCCGCCGTTGCAAACCACGTGCAGATTCTGCGCGATCCCTTCCTGCAGACCCGCCACCGACATCAGAATCTTGAACGTCGAGCCCGGCGCCAGTTGCGCCTGGATGGCCTTGTTCATCAGCGGGTGCTCGGGGTCGGTCAGCAGTTTGTTCCAGTCGGCGCGGTCGATCTTGACGGCGAATTTGTTGGGATCGTAACTGGGGTGCGAAACCATGGCCAGGATTTCGCCATTGCGCGGATCCATGGCCACCACGGCGCCCTCGCGGTCCCCCAGCGCCAGCTCCGCTGCGGTTTGAAGGTCGTTGTCGATGGTGAGCCGCAGGTCGTGGCCGGGAATCGCCTGCTGGGTCCCGAAATATCCCACCTCGCGGCCGTGGCTGTCCACAATCACGTCGCGCGAACCGTCCTCACCGCGCAGAATCTCGTCGTAGGTCTCTTCCACCCCCGCCTTGCCCACCACGTCGCCGGGCTCGTCGGCGGCAAAGCGCGGGTCGTTCAGGTCGTCTTCGCTCACCTCGCCTACATAGCCGATCAGGTGCGCGGCAAAGCCATCGGGCGGATAGAGCCGCCGTTCCACGCCGATCGTCTCCAGTTCCGGCAGCTCGTTGCGGTGCGCCGCGATAAATGCCTGTTCGTCGGGCGTGATGTCCTGCTTGATGGGGATGGGCTGATAGCCGGGCAAGCCGCGGTAGTGGCGGAGCGTGGCGCGCAACTGGTCGAGATCGAGATTCAGGCCGCGCGCAATCAGCGGCAAATCGGCGTCCACGTCGTGGCTCTGCTCGCGGACCAGAAAACAGGAGACCGAAGGATAATTGTCCACCAGCAGGTGACCATACCGGTCGAAGAGCTTTCCCCGCGGGGCGAGGATCGGCACTTGGCGGATGCGGTTCTGCTGCGCCAGTTGCCGATAATTGGCCGCGCCCAGCACCTGCAGCCGCCACAATCCGCCCGCCAGCGCCAGCAACATGCAAAGGATGCCGTACTGCACCACCGTCAACTTCAACGGGGAGAGCTTTTCGCCGCGGTTGCTGCCTTCGCCTTCGTACATCCGGTTACGCTTCTAGCATACTGCCATTTGGCTATTTGGGAACGGACGCAAACGGACCCGAAGTTGCTCTGTCCGTCACTCCGGCCCGTTTCCGCCTCAGTCCCTGATCTGCAGCCTGTCCAGCATCGGAAACAGAAACAGCACGATTACCGAGTTGCCCACCGCTTTGAAGAGTTCCGAGAACCAGTTCCACTCGAATTCGAGACCCAACAGAAACCTCGAAACAAAAAGGTAGATGGCCCCGCTGAGCAGTGAGAGCAGAAAAGTCAGCGCCACGCGGATGGTGTGATTCTCCACGTCGATGCGCGCGCCCACCGATGCGGCCAGATAACCGGCCACCGATTTGGCGATGCCGTTCAACCCGATGGCAAGGTGCGAGAGCGCATCCTCGAACAGACCCAGCGCCGCGCCCATCAGCGTGCCTTGAATCGGGCTGCGGCGCCCCAGCGCGAAATAGATGGTCACCACCAGCGGCAGGTCGAAATAGGCGTACTGCCCCAAAATCCTGGGCAGCCAAGCTTGCACCACCAGCGCGGCCAGTGGAACCAGAGCGTAAACCAGCAGCGGATAACGGTGAATTTCGATATCGCGGCGAAAGTTCGCGCCGATCAACGACATGCTTATGGATTCCTCCGCGGCGCGGGCTGCCCGGCGGGCTGGGTTTGTGCGTTCGCAGCCGGGCGCCCCGCCGGCGGGACGGTCGCATTCGGTTTCCGGGCAGCGCTTTCGGCGGCGTTTCCTGGTGCGGCAATCTTCTTTCTTGCGGCCGCCTGCGCCGGGCTCGCCGCCCCGTCGTCCGAAACGCCTGGAACCACTTTGTCCCCTGGAATCGGCGAAAACTCGTCAGCGTGCAAGGGCTGCGGCGGCTGCGGCGATATCGGGTTGGGCGGAGAACCGTCGTTGATCGGTTGTTGGTCTGGCGGAAGGTTGGGCACGGTCAGCCCCGGCAGCCGCTCGGCCGTTATCTGCGCCGCCTTCTGCTGCTCCTGGATCTGCTCCTCCATCGCCGCCGCCTGCGCCCCGTCCAGAGTCTCGCTGGTTGCCAGGTCCTTCTTCTCCTGATCGGAGAAGCGCGGCTGCATCGACGTGATCACCAGCACCTCATCCAGCCGGTCCAGATGCGCCGCCGGCTTCACCATCACGTCAATATATGCGGAATTGTCGGGGTCGGAAGCCACCTTCGACACCACCCCCACCGGTAACCCGCGTGGAAACACCAGGTCGCCGCCGGCGGTCACCACCTTCTCCCCCGGCTTGATGCGTTCGTCCGAAAGCACTCCCACCATTTCCAATTGTCCTGAGGCGTTGCCCCTTAGGATGCCGCGGATGCGCGTGGTTTCCAGCAGCACGCCCGCGCCGCTGGTCTGGTCGTTCACGGCCAGCACCTGCGCGTTGTGCGGAAACACGTCGCGCACCTTGCCCACAATGCCGTCCGCGGTCACCACCGCCATGTCCCGGCTGAGCCCGTTGTCCGAGCCTTTGTCGATATAGAAAACCCGCGACTGGTCGCTGCCGCTGGTGCCGAAAACCTGCGCCGCCACGGTCGAATAAATGTAGCGTTGTTGGAAGCCCAGCAGCGCCTGCAAACGCTGCCCCTGGCGCGCGTCTTCGAGCAGCGCCGCTTGCTCCAGCCGCAGCCGCCCGACGGTCTGTTCAAGTTCGAGGTTTTGCTGCCGGACATGACGCAGATCCAGGTAGCCGCTCCAGAGATTCTCGGCCCCCACCTTCGCGCCGTGAATCAGGCGCTCCGGCGGCGAAACCATCGACTCTGCCCAATACCGGATCAACCGCACCCCGGAACTGTCGCTCGGATCCAGGCTGTTGCGCCCCGCTCTCGAGTGCCGCACCTGCGCGCCCAGCCCGATCAGTTGCGCGGCCAGGATGGTCAGCAGCACCACGTGATTTCGGTAGCGGACGAAAAACGATTCCATAAAACCCAGAGAACAAGGGACCGAGTGACCATGGGAACTAGATTCTGCGTCGAGTTTTTCTGCGCTCGATGCGCTTTCAATTAGGTTGCCGGGAGCTAAATCTTGTGGTCATCGATTGCCCGAATTCTTGTTCCCTTGTTTTCTTGGTCCCTTGTTCCCTGCCTCAATCAATCTTGATCTTGCGCAGCAGCCGAAAGTCCGAAAGCATCTTCCCCGTCCCCAGCACCACCGAAGCCAGCGGGTCGTCGGCCACCGAAACCGGCAATCCGGTCTCTTCGCGAATGCGCTTATCCAGGTTCTTGATCAGCGCACCGCCGCCCGTCAGCACGATGCCGCGGTCCGAAATGTCCGCCGACAGCTCCGGCGGCGTGCGCTCCAGAGCCACCCGAATGGCGTTCATAATGACCGCGACGCACTCGCCCAGCGACTCACGAATCTCGCTGTCCTCGATGGTGATGGTCTTGGGCACGCCTTCAATCAGGTTGCGGCCCTTGATCTCCATCGTCAGCGGCTTATCCAGCGGGAAAGCCGACCCGATTTCGATCTTGATCTGCTCCGCGGTGCGCTCCCCGATCAGCAAGTTGTACTTGCGCTTCAAATAATTGGTGATGGCCTCGTCCATCTGGTTGCCGGCCATGCGCACCGAACGCGAATACACAATCCCGCTCAACGAGATCACCGCAATATCCGTCGTCCCGCCGCCGATATCCACCACCATGTTACCCGAGGGCTCCGTAATCGGCAGCCCCGCGCCGATGGCCGCCACCATCGCCTGCTCCACCAGATACACTTCGCTGGCCTTGGCGCGATACGCCGAGTCTTCCACGGCGCGCTTTTCCACCTGCGTAATCTCGCTCGGCACGCCAATCACAATCCGCGGGTGCACCAGCATCTTCCGGTTGTGCGCCTTCTGGATAAAGTAGTTCAGCATCTTTTCCGTGACTTTGAAGTCCGCAATTACCCCGTCCTTCATGGGCTTGATGGCCACGATGTTGCCCGGCGTGCGGCCCAGCATCTCCTTGGCCTCTTTGCCCACGGCCTCCACTTCGCCGGTGTTTTTGTTGATGGCCACGATTGAGGGCTCGTTCACCACAATGCCCTTGCCCGCCGCGTACACCAGCGTGTTGGCGGTGCCCAGATCGATGGCCAGATCGCTGGAAAACATGCTGAAAAGCGAGCGCAGGCCGTGCGACCGCGAAGAGCGCGAGGGATAACCGTTCAAAGACATTGGAAATTCGAGTTTACCTCAAAGGATATTGTAAGGCCAGAGCAGTTCGGCCGCACGCCGGCGGAAGAGCAAGGAACCAAGGGAACGAGGGACCAAGGGAAGAAGGCGACGAGAGAACAAACCAGGACTCGGCCTCCGCAAAACCGCGTATGATATTGGGTGCTTTTCAGGCGCCAAGTCGAGCAGGGCAACGCATCAGACGCTGGCTCACCTGCCGTTTCGACAGGGGATCACAGTCGCGCCCTGTTCTCCCATTCCCTTGTTCCCTCGTTCCCTTGTTCCCTGATCCTTGAAACCTGAGGCCTTATGTCCCATCTCCTCTACCACAACCTCATTGGCGGCCAATGGCTTCCATCTGCAAGCGGAAAGACCATTCTCAACCTCAATCCCGCTGACCGATCCGATATCGTGGGCGAATTCCCTTCCTCACACGCCGAAGATATCGACCGGGCTGTAGC
>JASHTU010000401.1 GCA_030040395.1 Acidobacteriaceae bacterium | reverse complement strand
GCAGACCGTGAGCGCCAACCAGTCTGATGTGCGTTCACGACTTCGTCGCCAGGCAGATCCAGCCTGTCTCGCGATAACGGCGGCCGATAAAGGACTGCCACAAAACTTCAGCGCATCGTTCGATTTCACGCCTGCACTTGAGCGACCTCCCCAGCGCCAGCCATGGCGAAAGAGATCCGGTGCTGAGCCGATGGCTTCCGCGTAGCGCGGGCGGGGTCTCCTTTGGCGTCTCACCGAAGAGTCTGCCCGCTGCGGTCAGAAGTCGAGCCGGAGCGCCAATTGCCCGGTGCGGTTACCGCCCAGGCCCTGGGGCAGAACGGTCGTAAGGGCGCCAAAGGTCGAAGGGTTGCTGACGTTGAGGGACGGCGGCGCAAAGTTTGTATGGTTGACGACGTTGGTAAACGTGGCCTCAAAGCGGAGGCGATAGTGCTCCCTGAAAGAAGTCTGCTTGGCGAGACCCGCGTTCACGTCGATTTCGCCGGGGCCTTGCAATATCCCCAGGCCGCAGTTGCCGAAACGTCCCGCGTTGGCGGGCGGAAACGCGAAGGCGCTGAGGTTGTAATAGGCCTGCCGGGACCTGTTCGCGGGGATTGGGTTGCCAACGCAATCGGGACGCGCCACGGCGCCGCCCAAATATCGCTCGTTGTTCAAATCGGTGTTCGATTGATCCGCCGCAGCATTCATCGTAGGCGTCAGCCACTGGCCGGATTGCATCAGGGTGACGGTGCTGAGATCCCAACTTCCCAACACGCCGTTCAGAAGTGTACTCTCGCTGGCCCAGCGCCGCTTGGGTCCATAGGGCAGTTGGTAACTGCCGGTCACGAGAAAACGCTGCCCTGGCGTTCCCACCACGTTGCCGCGGTCGTAGCGGAGATTGAACCGATTGGCGATTTCCACGGCATAGGGCTCTTCGCCGGAGAAGGCGACTGGCGCGTCGGTGCCTTGAGCGTTGCTGATGTTCTTTGCCCAGGTGTAATTCCCCAGAAACGACAATCCGTGAGAGGTCCTATGCTCAACCTCTACGATACCCGATTCATAGTTCCCGTTGCCGATGCTCTGCGCGTACATCAGCATGGCGAAGTTTTGATAAGGCGAACGCGGGTCGGCCCACCCGTTGGCGGGTACGTACGGTGTGGCGCTCGCCGGAATCTGATTCAGATCGACGGTGATGGGAAGATGCCAAGTTCCCTGGCCGACATAACTGACCCGGACCGTCGTGTTCACCGTCGCCGCCCGCTCTACGGTCAAGTTCCATTGCGCTGAAGTAGGGTCTTTGAAATGAGGATCGTTTCCCTCTTCAAACGAGCCTCCGCCCAGATTCACCAGGCCGGGAATGGACGTCTGCGGAAACTGGAAGGCGGGAACGCCGTTACGCACGGAGTTGGGAAAACTGAGCAGATCCGAGAGTGCGACGCCGGCATTGTTGAACGACATGGGACCCAGGGTGGTGGCCGTAAATAGACCGAATCCGGCGCGAATCACAGTCTTGTCGTTGGCCCACGGACGATAGGCAAAGCTCAAGCGCGGATCGAAGTCGCGCGGCGGCGTGTGCCTAAGCCCTTGCGGAAGGTGGTCGCTCGAGGCCCCCACCACGTTGGTGCATGCCAGCGTAATATTTCTGTTCGGTAGCGAGCACCCATTGAACCCCTCCAGAACTCCGTTATAAATCTTGGTCAGAAGCGGACTGTTCGCCACCGTCTTAAAGAACTTGTCCGGAACCACAATGCTTTGGATGGAAGGGTCGAAGCTAGCCAGGTCGCCCGAAGTTTCAGTGAACGCCGGCAGGAACTCGTACCGCAGCCCGAAGTTGACGGTCAGATGAGGATTGACCTGCCATTCGTCCTGGCCGTAAACGCCCCAGTGCCAGGAGAACGCGTTGATTTGCGGGCTGGTGATCGCAAAGAACGTCTGCGGCAAGCCGAGGAGGAAATCGCCAAACGAGTAATTGGTGAGAGACCCGTTGAAGGTAAAGTCGCCATAGTCGTCGGACGGCGCATAGAACATGGGGGCGTTGTACACCTCCCGGCGCGCATCCAATCCGAAGCGCAGCGTATGCTGGTGCAGGATGCGGGTGACATTGTCGGTAAACTGCGTGTTTCCCGAGATGGTCGTTCCCACTCTGCCTTGGCCGATCGTAGTGACGGAGCCGTCACTGAACGAGAATGTCGGAAAAGCTTCGCCAGTCGGGTGCGCCGCCAGATTGATCCCGTTATTCAACACCAGACCGAGCTGGGAGATGGCGTTCGCGCCTTCCATCGGGAACGTCTCGTTTTCGTTGAAGTGGGTCACTCCGAAGCGGAACTCATTGAGCAGGGTGGGGCTGAAGACGTAGTTATGGGAGACCGTAAGGCTGAGGTTTTGCTCATGAGCCTGATCGTTGGGCAGAAAGTTGTTTGCCGACGAAATGACGGTGTCGTCGTTCTCTTCGTTGAGGAAAACGCGTTTCCAACTGAAGCGTGCGAAAAGCTGCTGCTTCGCTGTGAGCACCTGATCGATGCGCACATCGAATCCATTCGAGTTGGACGGAATGGGAACCAGCGTCTGGTAGTTATAGGCGGGGTTGACTACATTCAAATTCGTATTGGGCAGCGGATAGTAGCCATTCAACAGGGCTTGCGCAACCGGATTGATGCAATCCATGGAACCGGCGCAGGGGTGTCCCGGGCCGCCCGGAATGATGTTGTTCGCATAGGCGGCGCCGGTGAACGGGTCGAGCACGGCGCCCGGAGTTCCCGGGACTGCGGCCAGGGCGCTCAAATCGCCATTTCGTTCCGCCTGCGTTGGAACCAGGAGGAGCTCGGGAGCTGAGGTGGTCTTGCGGTTGCCCTCGTAGTCGGCGAAAAAGAAGGTATTCTTTTGTTTGCCGTTCCATAAGTGGGGTATCGTGACCGGCCCGCCGAGACTGCCTCCGAAGGTGTTGAAGTTCTTGGGCGCTTTCGAGTCGAAGCCGTAGATTGTGGAGTCCAGCGCCTCGTTCTGGAAATACTCGAACGCGCTGCCGTGCCATTGGGCGGTCCCGCTCTTGGTGGTGAAGGTCACGTCGCCGATCTGCGCGAACTCGGCGTTGTTGTTGAAGGCCGTAACCTTGGTCTCGGAGATTCCCTCTTCCGAGGGGTAGGCGTCATGGAGAGCGCCGTTGGCGCGAACGTTGGCGGTGGAGATGCCGTCCACGGAAAAGCCGGACTGGGCCGCCGTAGCGCCGCCTACCGAAATATTGCCCTGGCTGTCGGTGACCACGCTGGGCGAAAGCGCAAGGCCGGCGAGCGGGCTGCTGGAAACGGCCCGGGAGTTCATCGGCAACTGGGTGAGATCCTGGTTTGAAACCGTGTCGCTGACCGTTCCGTTTTCGGTGTTGATCAGTTGGCCGCCGGCCTCGACTTCCACCGTGGTGGTGTTTGCGGCGATGCTGAGCGTGATGGGAAGCCGCAGTTCCTGTCGCGCTTCGAGCGCGGCGGACGCAATCATGGCGTCGGAAAAGCCGTCATGATGCGCGATCAGCTTATAGTGTCCGGCCGTCAGGTTCTCGAAGACGAACTCGCCGTCCGCGCCCGAGGTGGTCTTCCACTGCCCGTTTTCGTCCAGCGACTGCGCCACGATGGTAGCGCCGGGAATGACCGCGCCCGAGGCGTCCTGCACCGTGCCCCGGATGCTGCCGAAGGTGGACTGCGCCCGCGCGCGCGGCGCGGTCAACGCCGCAAACAACAGAAGGAGCGACGCCACGGTTGGGACCGACTTGCGGGCTGCGCGGCGAATCGTTGTCCTCGCCACCGAAGCCGCCGCCTGCCGATGAGATGAATGGAAAATTGCCATCGAAGACCTCCATACCGTCCCGAAAAGAGGGGCCGAATCCAGGAGACCTTCAAAGCCGTAAAAAACGCCTAAGCGCTTTATAAGCGCCGCATCAGCGGTTTATAAGCAAATCGCGGGTATAAGAAAAACCGATAACAGCTATAACTTACAGGTATAACTTACAGCTATAACCTGAAACCGCCGAGCGGGATCTCGTCAAAAGCGGAAGACGAGGCCGGTGGTGAAACGGTCGTGGCTTGCGCCGGAAGGACTTTGCGTAGGCGCGGCGATGTAGTCGGCGCCAACGCGCCAGGCGAAGAAGGGCGCGATGCGGGCATCCACGCCGCCTCCAAAGTCGATGGCGAGCGCGCCGCCCGAAATCGGAGTCGGGCTGCCGCTATTGGCCGAGTGTTCGCCCCCGACCAGGCCGTGCGCGAAAACGTGGACGCCGGCCGCGCCGAGGGTGATGCGCGGGCCGAAAAAGAACGTCGTGGTGCGCGGAATGCTCGCGCCGGCGCCGATGCCGTAATGAGCCACGTCGACTTCCGCGCCCACAAAACGTATCCAGCTAAAGTTTGCCGCGGCTTCCCAGCCGTTCAACCCACCCACGTTGGGGTAGAAGGTGTTGCTGCCCAGACGGCTATAACCGAAATAGAGATCGCCGGAGGCCCCTGCCGCGTGAGCAGGGGCGGGAAGCAGAAGAACCCCGAGTGAAAGGATAAGCGGCATAGCGATCAGTGAAACCCGGGAAAAATTGCGCATCGAAAACTCCTGTGTTCCCACCGTTCTCACAGACAGGCGCCCGTACGGTATTAGACCGCTTGATTACCGCCGAGCCGACGCGGGTGGTCAACCTTTCACTGAACTGATGACGACCCAGCAGGGACGGTTGGCTGCCTTTGTCAAACTGACCGCCAGGATCCGTCGCGGGACTGGGATCTGTAGGGAGCCGGCGCGAAATCGCGCGTCGCGAGCCAGTTCTCGCGTGGCGGAGCCAGTCCGTCGGGTGTTGATATGCTGGCATGGGCGCGACTTCGGGGCAGGTCGCGCGGCCGGAGAGTGGGTTATGTTGCTCGAATCGCTTCGCCAGCAGGTTCTTTGCGCCAATCAAGAGATTGCCCGAAGGGGACTGGCGCCGCATACCTTTGGAAACGCGAGCGGGATCGACCGCACCGGCGCCCAGGCCCTGGTGGTGATCAAACCGAGCGGCGTGGATTACGCCGCCCTGACTGCGGCGGACCTGGTGGTGACCGATCTCGAGGGGAGGGTGGTTGAGGGCGCGCTGCGGCCTTCGAGCGATTTGGACACTCACACGCTGCTTTACCGCGAGTTTCCCCAGATCGGCGGGATTGTGCATACACACTCCGAGTTTGCGACCGCGTGGTCGCAGGCCGGGCGAGCGATTCCTTGCCTGGGCACCACGCACGCCGACTACTTCCACGGGCCGGTGCCGGTGACCGAGCCGCTGACTGCGGACGAGGTGCGCGACGCCTACGTACGTTCCACCGGCGCGGTGATCGTGCGGCGGTTCCGCGAGGGCGGGCTTTCGCCGACAGCGGTTCCCGGCGTCCTGGTGGCCGGCCACGCGCCCTTCGCCTGGGGTCGAACGCCCGACGAAGCGGTGGAGCACGCCGACGTGCTCGAGTACATTGCGCGGCTGGCCTACCGGAGCGTTCTGCTTTCGGCGCCCGAGGCGGGGATTCCGCCCTACGTGCAAGAACACCACTACCTGCGCAAGCATGGGCCCAAGGCGACGTACGGGCAAGTCAGAGGAAATTGACGCGGGCTTCGCGTGAAGGAGTGGGTTTTCCGGTGCGGGAACGGTGCGTTATGATTAAAGCGTTGGGTATCTTGAGGGCGCCGCTTCTGCCCCGAGCCGTGCGTCGGGACCATAGCGGAACAAGTAAGTAAAAGTGAAATAAGTCACATATCTTCACGAATCTACCGAATTTTGTAGATTCATCCCTTTCGCTGGATCGCGGTTCCCGTTTTCTGCATTTCCTCGACCGATCCCTGCAGACGTGAGTGACCTTTGGCTCATGGGCAAGTCCATATCTCGCGCATTCTCTAGCGATTACCGGTAGTTCCTTTCGTACCTTGAGGATGCGTCCGCATGGCGCCCCACGTGCTATCGAATATGTTGAAGTAGATTGAAGCCCCATGGAGACCGGCCTCATTCATCGAGCGCAGGCGACGCTGCTGGCTCTCGCCACCGCGGCCCTGCTCGTGTTGGCTGTGTTCAACCTGCTCCAGGAGCGACACTTCGACCGGCCGGACGACGGGGTGTGGTGGCGTGAGGCCGCGGGCGGACTGGTCGCGGACAAAGTGCTGCCGAACATGCCCGGCGAGCGTGCCGGCATCCAGACGCGTGACTTGCTGACGGCGGTCAACGGCGTGTCCGTGAGCCGCGAGGCCGACCTCGAGCGCGCTCTTTACGGAGCGGGGAGCTACGGGCAGCTCAATTACTTCATTACCCGAGACGGCATTCCGCTGGACACGCCGGTGAAGGTCATTCCCGTCCCGTCGGACCGGAGCTTGGCGCAAGGGTTGCGTGTCATCGGACTCATTTACCTCATCATCGGGTTTTACGTCCTGTTCCGGCGCTGGGGTGCGCCGCGGGCCACGCATTTTTACCTTTTTTGCCTGGTGTCGTTTGCGCTGTATGCGCTGAAGTACACGACCAAGCTGGATACGCTGGATTGGACCGTCTTCTGGACGAATGTGGCGGCGGAGGCGCTGCAGCCGGCGCTATTTTTGCACTTTGCCCTGAGCTTCCCGGAGGAACGGTTCAAGAATCTGCGCCGGCGCTGGTTGCTGCCCCTGGTGTATGCGCCGGGTGCGGACCTTCTAGGGTTGTGGATATGGTCGATCGGGACGCGGGAGGCCACCAAGATTCTCCTCGACCGGCTCAACCAGATTGCCACCGCTTACGACGCGGTTTTCTACGTGCTGGCGGCGCTGTTCTTCTTGCGTGGGTATAAGCGGGCCGACTCGCCGCTGCTGCGGCAGCAGTTGAAGTGGGTGACGCGGGGCACACTGCTTGCGGTGCTGCCATTCACGTTGTTTTACGCCGTTCCCTACCTGTTGGACATGCACCCCCCGCGGCTGATCACCGATCTTGCCGGCCTGTCGCTGGTGTTTTTGCCGTTGACCTTCAGTTGGGCGATTGTGCGCTATCGGCTGATGGACACCGACCTGATATTCAAGCGGGGCGTGGCCTACACGCTCGCGACAGGTGTGATTCTCGGGGTTTATGCCGGCATTATCGGTCTCAGCGCGGTCATGATCCACAATGGCGCGCCGGAGGCCGTGCGCGAGTGGGCTTTGGTGATCTCCGTGGTCGTGCTGGTCGCCATTTTCGATCCTCTCAAGCGCCGCATCCAAGGGTGGGTCGATCGCGCCTTCGACCGCCACCGCTACGATTACCGCAAGGCACTGGTGGAGTTTGGCCGGGGCCTCAGTTCGGAAACCGATTTGCGGGCCTTGCTGCGCTCGATTGTGGAGCAACTCCCGCGCACCCTCCAGGTGGCGCGTGTGGCCGTGTTCCTCACCCAGGACGGGCAAATGCGGCTGGCCGCCTCGCACGGGCTGCCCGATGAGGTGAGCGCCGCACAGGACAAGCGCGGCGAGGGCTCGCTCGACCTGGGCTTCCTGGACTTCGACCGCGTCCAGGACCACTCGCACATTTTCCTTGAAAACGCGCAGGCGGCGCTGCATCTGCCGGTGAACCAGCAGCGCACGGCGGCGCTGCTCGATCTGAACTACTATCTACCCTGCCGCGCGGCTCCGGTGCAACTTGACGACGGCCAGGCGGCGGCCCGCACTATCGCCGTGATCGGGCTAGGCCGGACCCTGGGCGGCGATTTTCTGACCAGCGAAGACGTGGAGTTGCTCGAGTCCCTGGCCAGCTACATCGGCATCGCCCTGCAGAACGCAAGTCTGTACGCCCGCCTCGAAGAAAAGATCGTCGAATTCGAGCGGCTCAAGGAGTTTAACGAGAACATTGTCGAATCCATCAACGTGGGCATTCTCGCCGTCGGCCTGGACGACCGCATCGAGAGCTGGAACGCGCAAATGGAGGCGATGTACGCCATGAGCCGCTCCGAGGCCCTGGGACAGGACTTCAGCGCGGTGTTTCCGCAGGAGTTGATCGAGGCGATGGAGGGGTTCCGCAGCGACCAGGGCGTCCATCACCTGTACAAATTCCCCCTCACCACGCGCGCCGGCGAGCAGCGCACGGCCAACATCGCCATTGCACCCCTGCTTTCACGCGATTTCGTGCCGGTCGGGCGCATCATCCTGGTGGATGATATTACTGAGCGTGTCAGCCTGGAGTCGCAGCTTGCGCAAGCCGACAAGCTGAGTTCCATCGGCCTGCTCGCCGCCGGCGTGGCGCATGAAATCAATACGCCCTTGGCGGTCATCTCGTCGTACGCGCAAATGCTGGCCAAGCAACTGCGCGGCGACACGCGCCTGGGGCCGGTGCTCGACAAGATCACGCAGCAAAGCTTTCGCGCCGCGGAGATCGCCAACGGCCTCTTGAATTTTTCGCGCACCTCGTCGACCGAGTTCCGCGAAACTGATCTCAACCAGGTGATTCGCGACACCCTGTCATTGCTCGAGCACCAATTCAAAACCGCGCAGATTGTCGTCGACCTCGACTTGGCTGGCGAGCTGCCGCCGATCCACGGCAATCCCGGCAAATTGCAGCAGGTGTTTTTGAACCTGTTATTGAACGCTAAAGATGCGATGCCAGGCGGGGGGCGGTTGCGCGTGGCCACGCTGGTCAATGGCCATGTCGAAGCTTTGATTGCCGACTCCGGCTTGGGCATCGCACCCGAGCATCTCAAGCGCATTTTCGATCCCTTCTTCACCACCAAGACCACCTCTCGCCCGGGCGAACGCCGGGGCGCCGGTTTGGGGCTCTCCGTCTCCTACGGCATCATCCAGGAGCATGCCGGAAAGATTCACGTGGAGAGCGCCGTCGGAGCCGGCGCCACGTTTCATCTCGAGTTCCCGCAATTAAGGAAGTCCGTACATGCCTGAGGTCGAACAGCCTGTCAACCTGCCCGCATCGGCGCCCACGGCAAACGGAACCTCGGCTCCCGCGGGGATTCTTGTCATCGATGATGAAGCCGGCATTCGTGAATCGCTGGAAGTGCTGCTTTCGCTCGAAGGCTTCGCTGTGACCTCCGCTGCCGAGGGCGAAGAGGGCCTGCGCAAGCTTGAAGCCGACACCTTTGACCTTGTCCTCCTCGATCTGGCGCTGCCCGGGCAGAGCGGACTGGAATTGTTGCCGCAGATCAAAGAGCGGCATCCCGACCTGCCCATCATCATGATCACGGCCTACGGCACCGTGCAGAACGTGGTGGAATCCATCCGCGCCGGCGCGGAAAACTTTATCCAGAAGCCCTGGGACAACGAAAAGCTGCTGGCCGACATTCGCTCGGCGGTCGCGCGCCATCGCGCGGAGGAAGAAAACCTGCAGCTCAAGCGCACCCTCAAGCAGCGCTATAGCTTTGCCAATATCGTGGGCAAAAGCGACTCCATGCTCCGTGTCTTCGATCTTGTCGCTCAGGTTGCGCCCAGCCGCTCCACGGTTCTCATTCAGGGCGAAAGCGGCACCGGCAAGGAGCTCATCGCCAAGGCCATTCACGCCAACTCGCCGCGCCGCGACAAGCCGTTTGTGCCCATCAACACCGGGGCCATGCCGCCGGAGCTGCTGGAGTCAACCCTTTTCGGCCACGTGAAGGGCGCCTTCACCTCGGCCATCGCTTCCAAAAAAGGCCTCTTCGAGGTCGCTCACGGGGGCACGCTCTTTCTCGACGAGATCGCCACCATGGGCATGGACACGCAAGCCAAGATCCTGCGCGTGCTGCAGGACCGGCGCTTTATGCACCTGGGCGGGATTCAGGAGATTCAGGTGGATGTGCGCATTCTCGCCGCCACCAACGTCGATTTGCGCAAGGAAGTGCGCGAGGGCCGCTTCCGAGAAGATCTTTTCTACCGCCTCAATGTGATTGTGGTGGATATTCCGCCGTTGCGCGCGCGCCGCGAAGACATTCCCCTGCTCGCCCAGCATTTTCTCGACTTCTACGCCGGCGAAAATGGCCTCTCGCCGCGCAAACTCTCCGCCGATGCGCTGCGCGCCCTCGTCGATTACGACTGGCCTGGCAACGTGCGCGAGCTCGAGAACGCCATCGAGCGCGGGGTGGTGCTTTCCTCAAGCACGGTCATCGGCGCCGAACTGCTGCCCGGCCACATCACCGGCCGCAGCTTCCAGGACGCCTTGCTCGAGCACAACCCCAACTCTTCGCTGTTCGACATTCTGGAAGTCATCGAGCGGCGCATCATCGTGGAAAAGCTCGAGCGCTGCAACTGGAACCAGACCGACGCCGCCGAGCAGTTCCGCATTCCGCTTTCCACGCTGAACCAGAAGATCAAGCGGCTCAACATCGAGATCCGCAAGCGGGGCCGCGAATCGGGCGAGGGAGCTAGGGATTAAAGGGCTTGACCATGAATTGGGTGCTCGTTCTTTGGGTCGATCTGGCGCGCGCTGACTGGCGGCGCCGCCGGAATCTCAGTCTCCAATTCCCAGCGCCAGCGAGGGATCGGCGGTGAGGCTGGGTGGGGCAAATTCTGTCGCCAGCAGGCGCGGCCAGGCGGCGGCGGCAATCATGGCGGCGTTGTCGGTCGAGAGGTTTGGAGTGGGAAAGGATACCCGCACACCGCGGGCA
>JASHTU010000400.1 GCA_030040395.1 Acidobacteriaceae bacterium | reverse complement strand
TGGATGTGATCAAGAGCGCCGACTGGGTGATCGATCTTGGGCCCGAAGGGGGAGAAGGCGGCGGGCGCATTGTGGCCCAAGGACCGCCAGAGGAGATTGCGGGCAATCTTCTGTCGCATACCGGCAAATGGCTGGCGCGGGTGCTGTAAGGCTTTCGGGAGCCGGAACACGACGGTTACCCGGGCAATTGGGCCTTGACGCAGTGTCCCACTCAGCCTAGACTCACAAAGGTTTGAGCTTGCGGTGTGCGCCCGGCGCCATGAACGCACGCAAAACCGGCCGTTGGCCGCTGCGGCGCCAGGCGGGCCCGGAATTCCGGGTCAAATTGAGGCTCGCGAATCGCTTGCGGATCAGAGCCGGACAACGGACCGCTTCGAAAACGGTAACAGAAAGAATGCGAGCGACGGTATGCCAACAGGAACAACCGGTGTGACTTTGGACCAGGAAATCAATCCCTGGGAGGCGCAAAGCGCGCGTTTCGATTTTGCTGCGAAGAAGCTGAGCCTCGACGAAGGCCTTTGGAAGCTGCTGCGCTCGCCCGAGCGCGAGATCATTGTTCACTTCCCGGTCTTGATGGATGATGGTCGGATCGAGATGTTCACGGGATTTCGGGTCCAGCATTCGATAGCCCGCGGCCCGTGCAAGGGCGGCATCCGGTATGCTCCCGACGTGACGCTGGACGAGGTGCGCGCCCTGGCCAGTTGGATGACCTGGAAGTGCGCGGTGGTCAACATTCCCTTTGGAGGGGCGAAGGGCGCAGTGATTTGCGATCCCAAAGTGATGAGCCGCGGTGAAGTGGAGCGGATGACCCGCCGCTACACATCCGAGATCAGCGATTTCATTGGTCCGGAGAAGGACGTCCCGGCCCCGGATGTGAACACCAACGAGCAGACCATGGCCTGGATCATGGACACCTACTCGATGCACGCCCGGCACACCGTAACCAGTGTGGTGACGGGCAAACCGCTCAACATCGGCGGCTCGCGCGGACGGGTCGAGGCCACCGGCCGCGGCGTGATGGTGGTGTGCGACGAGAGCCTGCGTTATCTGAATTTGCCGGTCGACGGTTGCCGGGTGGTGATTCAAGGCTTTGGCAATGTGGGCTCGAACGCTGCGCGCCTCATGATGGAACACGGATACCGAATCATTGGCATCGCCGAGAAAGACGGCGGGCTGTTCAACCGCGCCGGCATCGACATCCATCAGTTGATCGAATACAAGTACCGCAACGAGTCGATTCTCGGGTTCCCCGGAGCCGAAGCCACGCCGAGCGAGGAACTGCTGGTCTCTGATTGCGAGGTCCTCATTCCGGCCGCGACGGAAAACGTGATTACCAGCCGGAACGCCGGGAAAATCAAGGCCCGCATCGTGGTGGAGGGCGCCAACGGGCCCACCACCGCGGTGGCCGATGAGATTCTGGCGGAGAAGCGCACCTTTATTGTTCCCGACATCTTGGCCAACGCCGGGGGCGTCACGGCCAGCTACTTCGAGTGGGTTCAGGACCGGCAGGGCTACTTTTGGAAAGAAGCCGTGGTCAACGAACAGCTCGAAACCATTCTCCGGGACAGCTTCGACGACGTGGTGCGCTACGCCGAAGCGCACAACGTGAACAACCGCATCGCCGCGTATATGCTGGCCATCGACCGGGTGGCGTACACCATCAAGCAGCGCGGGATTTACGCGTAGGGCCTGGGAAGAATTCATCACTCTTTTCGGCGGCGCCGGAACCGGGAATTGGTTTTGCGTCGATCACGGGCCGCAGTGGTTCGAGAGCTCCCAATTGACGTAGACAGGGTTGCCGAGCATCCACAGCTTGCCATCCGGGCCCTCCACCTGCACGCGCATCCAATGCCGCTGGCCGTCGCTGGTCCAGTGAAGGGAGAATTTTTGATCGCCGGAGGTGACGTTGGCGTCCGGCGTCTGGGCCGCGTCGCGTCCGTCTTCGATCCAGCGCAGCTTGCCGCCGGCGGCGGCCACGACATGCGCCTCGAAATCCACCGTCGCGCCGCGCGGCGCACGCAGTAAATCCCCGGCATGGAATACCTGGCCACTGGCTTGCGCGCTCAATTCCAGGAGCCGGTCTCTCGATCCCGTCAAGTCAACGAAGACGCGCCCCGCGCGAATGCCGTCGAGGATTGCCGGCACGGAGAGATTGGCGGCGTAGACCACCGTGGTGGGACTTCCGATGGAGCCGATTTGATCGAGGGGCTGCAGGGGCCGGTGATTGTCGCTGCCGCCGAGGCCGGTGAGCCGGCAGCCCCGGTCGAGCTCTTTGTCCCAGAAGGGAACGTCAGAGAGCCCATACTGTTCGCTGCCACCGTTCACCGCCTCGACCCCGGTGAGCAAACGTATATCGACCGGCTTAGCCGGTGTAAATCCGCAGCCCATGCAGATTTCGCCGCTGGGCGCCAGCGGATGATTGATAGAGGTGATCGCGCCCACGCGCGCAGCGCTGCGCAATAACGCATTCATGTCGGGGACGGTTTTGCCGTCGAGGCGGAAATCGACAAAATCGGTGCTGCCGAGAAAGTTGATGTGGCCGTAGAAGGTGGTGAGTTCGCGCCCGGGAATGAGGAGAACCTTGTCAAAGTACGGCTGCAGCTCGCGCATGGCGTCGTATTGCGAGCTGGCATTGTGGTCGGTGATGGCGATGAAGTCCAGGCCGCGCCGCGCGGCTGCGTCCACGGTGAAGAAGACCGGGCAGGGAATCATTTTGCCGGTTTGGCTGGGACATTGCCCGTCACTGTGCGCGGTGTGCATGTGCAGATCGCCGCGAAACCACGCTGGACCGGCGCGCAGGGGCTGGTGCAGAATCTCCGGCTCCTGGGCAACGGCGCCGGTGTGGGAGAGAAAAACGTGAATGGTGTAGTGCGATTCGACCCCGGCGCGAATGTTGGGGACGCCGATGAGCACGTTCCATGCGCCGGCAGGGATGGCGCCGGGGAGACACGACGGCGTGGCGTCGGAAAGCCCTACGGTGAGCACCGACTTGTTGCCCCCGCTCCAGCAGCGCAGACCGGCGGGATCGAGCAAGCCGAGATCGAGCGCGGTGTGCTGCTCCTTGCCGGTGTAATCAAATTGGATGGTGACGCGGCGAGTGCCCGGAGGCACGCGAAATGGCGCCTCGATATAACTATGATTCTGCGCGCCGCGCACCACGCCGGTGAGAACCATCTCGCTGCCCGCATAGGAAGCGGAGGCCGAGGAGGGAGGGCCGCTGGGCGCGGCTGCGGAGAGAGCGAATGGATAGATCAAAGAAAGAGAGAACTCGGCCAGAAGAACGGCGCTACGTTGGCGCCAGCGCTGAATCATGATCTGTACTCCCGGCCCTTAGATGGACACAACGGATCGGTCACGCTATCGGCCTCAGCTCGCTCGTAAGAGCCACGTCGCCAATCCATGTATTCAAATACTCGAGAACCTGGGATTTCACTAATTGGTCGTCATTTCCCTCTCCCTTGGGGCGAACTTTGCTGGATTTATATGTTAAAGTGCCCCGGGACTGTATCAGGACCTCCTTGCACTTCTGGCCAATCTGTTCGGCTACGCTGGCGCCTTCCCCCATTTTTCCCGATAAGAGGGTTTCCACCAGGAAGTGCTCCACCTTCTCCTGGCCACTCGGCACCTCCCGAGTAACGTTGACCGTCGAATCGGGTTTTCCCCACGCGCCCTTGACTGTCTTCGTTCCGATGACTTCGGTTTTCATAATTGGTGTCGCCACCCGACTGCGGACCGGGTCGGTAACTGCGCTCAAATGCACACCGAATTTTTCACCTTCGCGTCCTCTGGATCCGGTGTCCTCCTGGCCGATGAAGATGACAGATTCAGCAGGACGCGTATCCTGGAGGTATTTCGAACACTGCTTACATGGAGTCAGCGTAGAAAAAATGATGGTGTTCGAAGGGAATTTCCCGGCCGCTGAGTTGGCTCGAAAGTAATTGAGCAGCATGTTCGTTTCCCCATGGTGAAACCAGCCGGAGTTAACCCCGTAGGACAGAATCCTACCCGAGTCGTCGACCAGCAATGCAGCAATATAGTTTCCCCCATCGTAGTTACTTTGCGCGCATTTCCCCAATACTGCATAGGCGGCAAGCATGTAATAGCGCAGGGCGCGGTGTAAGCCTTTTTCTCTCGTATGAACCTTTTCGGCTCCCGTGTAGATCACCTTGCGTTCACTGTCGTGAAGTCCCTTTGCCGCTTGAAAGAGGCCACCGGCATCTCGAAGCGGCCCGGGATTCGACCCTACGCCGGCAAGCACCCGTACGCTTGGCCGCCCTGCCATGGACCTGGACTCCGATGCGACGGCATTGGAGTCGTCGACATACATGAGGTCAGTCCCTCCCTCTCCTCCAATGGCGCTGGTATAAGTGTAAATCCAGTGATTTCTCCTTAAGTTCGTGTAAATCATCCCCTGCTTCTTGCCAACCAAATCCAGCACGATCGCTGCGGCGGGTAGGTTCTCGTTGGACGAAACCTGGTACCGGAACCTCCGATTATCATCTATGTAGCCGGCTATATTATGACTAGCGCGTGGATTCTCCTTTTCCAGCTCTCTAACAAGATTCTTAAGCTCCGCCATTTAGCTCTCCTCGATGGCTGGCCGTTCAGGTGTAGAAATCGGGCCATGGCGGAAAGCGTTGGGCTCCGCCCCCACAATCCGCTGGTTCGCAGTCAGCGCGTGCCGAAAAGTATAGTGGAAGGGTTGAATTGGGGTCCAGTTCAAAATCGTGACTACGCTCCAGCTCCCGGGAGCGATCATTCAAAAGCGGCTGCGTTGGGAGTCTAGGGTGTATCGACATATACGGGTGGGCAGCGTTGCGAGGGAAAATTGGGCCAGACGAGGCGGAGGCCGAAGGCTTTGGCGGCTCCAAGGTCGAGGCCGACAACGAAGTATGGCCCAATTTGCGCCGCAACCCGGAGGGACGGGGCCATTTTTCCTCATCTCTGTGTCGTTCGTCGCTAGCAGACGCCCGGTATGC
>JASHTU010000399.1 GCA_030040395.1 Acidobacteriaceae bacterium | reverse complement strand
CCGGTCATGTCATTCAGCATCGCCGAGCAGGAGGCCCATGCCATGGGACCGAGTTTGGTGGCCGGGAGTTATGCCGCCTGGAACTACTTCCAAAGCCTGGACAACTCGCCTAATCAGAAGTTTGTTGCTGCATATAAGGGCAGCTTTGGCAGGGATTCGGTGGTCGACGATCCCATGGTTCACGGCTACGAGGACGTTTTGCTTTGGGCGGCGGCGGTGAAGAAGGCAGGTAGCTTCGATCCGCAGAAGGTGCGCGCAGCCGCAGTTGAACTGGATTGGCAGAATTCTGCGATGGGCAAAGTCAAACTGGCCGATAATCAAAGTCTCTACCAGACCGCCTACGTCGGCAAACTACAGTCAGACGGTCAGTTCAAGATACTTTGGCAGTCCAAGGATCCGCTGCGGCCCGAACCTTATGACTCGCTGGCCTTTCCCGGCAGGCGCTGCCCAGTGAAATAGCAGTCAGGCGGGGAGGAGACGGAATATGTGGCACATTCCGATTATGACAGGCCAGGTTTTCAACGGCGTCAGCGTCGCCTCGATTCTTCTGCTGACGGCGTTGGGTCTGGCCTTAAGCTTCGGCCAGATGAATGTAATCAATATGGCTCATGGCGAAATGCTGATGTCCGGGGGCTACCTGGCCTACCTGGCAGACAAATTCGTGCACGGGCCCGCTGCCTTTCCCTGCGCTTTGCTGGTAGCGTTTGTCGGAGCCTCAGTTTTGGGCGCGCTGCTGGAGGTGTCGGTCATTCGCTGGCTGTACGGCAGGCCCCTGGACACGCTGCTTGCAACTTGGGGCATCAGTTTGATCCTGCAACAGGGCGCCCGCAGTCTTTTCGGGGCCATTGGCGTCGAAGTGGTCGCGCCGCATTGGCTGAACGGCTCCATTAACTTCACGCACGGCTGGTTCGCCGGACTCTCTCTTCCCTATATTCGCATTTTCATCATCCTGCTGGCGGTCGTCGTATTAGGCGGCCTAGCTCTTTTCATCGCCCGGACCCGCTGGGGACAATGGCTGCGTGCGGTCCATCAGGATCGGGAGATGGCGGGAGCGCTGGGCATCAACACCAAGCGAGTGGACCTGATCGTTTTCGCTTTAGGGTCGGGCGTGGCGGGTCTGGCGGGCGCGGCGCTGGCGCTGATCGCTCCGGTCACGCCTACGGTGGGACAGAGTTATATCGTCTATGCTTTTCTGGTGGTCATTGTCGGCGGACTAGGCAGCCTGCTCGGCACCACCATCGCCGCGTTATTAGTGGGGCTGCTCTCCGCCGGCGCCCAGATGTTCACCAGCGTCAGCTTTTCTGATGTTCTTCTTCTGGTCCTGGTGGTCATTTTCATTCAATTCCGTCCCCGAGGACTTGTGGCGACGCACAGCCGAATGCTGAAGGAGGCCTGAGTTGCGCTTGAAAAGCGTCATCGACGGGTTGATCCTCATCGCTCTGGCGCTCGCTCCGTTTTATCTGTCCGCGTACCATCTTTCGCTGCTGGGGCGGTTCCTGGCCTTGGCCATTGTCTCGCTCAGCCTGGTGCTGATTTGGGGATGGGGCGGCATTCTCAGCTTGGGTCAGGGAGTTTTCTGGGGGTTGGGCGGATATGCTCTGGCCATGCATTTGAAGCTAGCGTCTCTGGCTCCTGGCGATCTACCCGATTTCATGATGTGGAGCGGCCTCGATCACTTGCCCAAATGGTGGGCCGTTTTCCATAGCCCGGCCCTGGCCTTGACCAGCGTTGTGGTCCTGCCGATGGCGGCAGCCGGGGCGCTAGGCTGGCTGATATTCCATCGCCGCGTGGGCGGGGTTTACTTCGCCCTCATCACGCAGGCCTTGGCTCTCGCCTTTTCCACGCTGCTCATCAGTCAGCAACCCTATACTGGAGGCTTCAACGGCCTGACCGACTTCAGCACCATTCTGGGCTACTCAGTCAACGGCCCAAATTTTGAACGAGGGCTCTACTGGGTTACTGTGGGCGCGCTCACGGGATCCTTTCTTCTGTGCCAGTGGCTTCGCCAAACCAATTTCGGCAGGGTCCTGGTGGCTATCCGCGATGGCGAAAATCGTGTTCGCTTTCTGGGCTACAACGCTATGGCGTACAAGACCATCGCGTTCGCCGTGGGCGGCGCACTGGCCGGGATTTCGGGCGCGCTTTACATGCTCCATGTGGGCGTTATCTCCCCGGCCATGGTGGGCGTGGTTCCCTCCATCGAGATGGTGGTCGCGGTGGCGGTGGGCGGCCGCGAAAGCTTGACCGGTGTGATCCTGGGAACGCTTTTGGTCAATTTCTGCAAGGACTGGATCAGCAGCGCCATGCCGGATTTATGGCTGTTCGTCATGGGGGCGCTCTTCGTTTTGGTGGTCACGGCGATGCGTGGAGGGCTGGCGGACCTGGCCGAGTTTCCTTTTCGTAAGATAAATTTGCGGCAGTCCCGAAAAACGAAGAGACACGATTCCGTCATTGCCGTCGAGAAAGAAGCGGAGGCGAGCAAAGCCGGATGAAGGGGAAGGAGATCGCAATGAGGGAACCGCAGCTTGAAGCGAGGGAACCACTGCTTGACGTAGAGGGTCTGACGGTCAGTTTTGACGGGTTCAAGGCGCTCGATGGCATGAGCCTTCGTCTAACGTCATCCTCGGTGCGCGTTCTCATCGGCCCCAACGGAGCTGGGAAGTCCACGCTGTGCGACGCCATTATCGGCCATGTGCGGCCGGTATCCGGCAGGGTGGTTTTCAAAGGAAAGGACATCACCTCGCTGCCGGAATATCAGATTGTGCGCAAAGGGATTTGCCGGAAATTCCAGACGCCCGGGGTGCTCGAGAGCCTTACCGTGGAAGAAAACCTCGCGCTTTCGGCGCGGCGTCACCGGGAATGCTGGAGATCGTTCGGCCGCACCCTCAGCGGAGAAGGCCGCGCTTGCGTGAACGAGACATTGGAACTGATCGGCCTGGCGGAAAAGCGAAACATGCTTGCCGGACAGTTGGCCCACGGGCAGAAACAGTGGCTTGAGATTGGCATAGTGGTCGCCTCCGACGCCGACCTGCTCTTGCTCGACGAACCGGCGGCCGGCATGTCGCATGGTGAAGCCGCGCAAACCGCCGAGTTGATACGCCGCCTTTCCCAATGGCACAGCTTCCTGGTCATCGACCACGATATGGCGTTTGTGGCGCAGTTGGATGCGCCGGTCAGCGTGATGCACATGGGGCGGCTGCTTAAGGAAGGAACGCTTGCGGAAGTCCGCAACGACCCCCAGGTGGCCGCGGTCTATCTGGGCCGCGCCGAGGAGGTTTCTCGTGCTTGCGCTTGAGGGAGTCTGCGCAGGATACGGCCAAAGCCGCGTTGTGGAAGCCATCAAGATCTCGGTGGCGGATGGCGAAGCGGTCACGCTGCTGGGGCGTAACGGCGTCGGGAAAACCACCCTGCTGAGGACCATCGTCGGCTTGCACCCCGCCGAACAGGGAATCATCAAGCTCAATGATGAAGACATCACCGATTACCCCGCCTACAATCGCGCTCGCAAGGGAATCGGCTACGTTCCCCAGGGTCGCGGCATCTTTCCTCATCTGACCGTGGAGGAAAATTTGCGCATCGGCTTCGCCAGTCTGTCCGGGCGGGCGGGGGGAAAATCCGAAACCATTCCCGCATACGTCTACGAATTATTCCCCGTTCTTGCCCGCATCGCCTCGCGAAAGGGCGGAGTGCTGAGTGGCGGCGAGCAGCAGCAGTTGGCCCTTGCCAGGGCCTTGGTGGCGCAGCCCAAACTGCTGATCTTGGACGAGCCTACCGAGGGCATTCAGCCTTCCATCGTGCAGCAGATCGAAGAAGCGTTGCGGGAGATTCGCAACCGGTTGAGAATTGCTATTCTTTTGGTGGAGCAATATCTGGATTTCGCGTGGTCGATCGCCGACCGGTTTTACGTGATGCGGAGCGGAAAAATC
>JASHTU010000398.1 GCA_030040395.1 Acidobacteriaceae bacterium | reverse complement strand
ATCATCGGCGAAGATGACGGCGCCACTGTACAAATCGTCAGCGGGCTCAACGCCGGCGACCAGGTCATCCAGGACCCGCCCGACTCGCTGTTCGACGGCGAACGCGTCACCGTCGTCCATCCCGGCTCAGCCGCCTCGACCGACGGAGGCCTGTAAGATGCGGCTTTCGGGGGCCAGGAAACATCGCCAACCCATCTGCTCACCGTGCCCGGCCGCTTTCTGCCGCCGGCAAGACTCGTCGCGTCGGCCGCGCCGGATGGGTTGTGTTCTGACTCTCTCCCTCGTCCTCGTCCTGCTCACCGGATGCAAACCCGTGGGGCCCAATTACCAGCGTCCCTCTTACAACGTTCCGCCATCCTACAAGGAAACGGGAGCCTCGTCGGTCGTCCCTCCACCCAATCCTCCCGGCGGCGCCTGGAACCCCGCCAACCCTTCCGACGGCATGGTGAAAGGCAAATGGTGGGAAATCTACGGCGACCCGGCGCTGAACCGGCTCGAAGACCGCATCGCCACCACCAACGTGCAATTGCGCCAGGCTCTCGAAACCTATTACGCCGCGCGCGATCAAGTGGCCGTGGCCCGCGCCAATTTCTATCCCACCGTCTCCGCCCAGCTCTCTCCAACGGAGTTGAAGTACTCGGCAAACGAGCCGCTTTATAACAAGGCCAATCCCACGATTTTCAGCGACCTCCTCATTCAGGGTCAGGCAAGCTGGGAACCGGACTTCTTCGGCCGCATCCGGCGCACCGTCGAGCAGGCCCGCGCCAACGCCCAGGCCACCGCCGCCCAAGCGGCCAACGTGGACCTCGGCTTGCAAGCCGAGATGGCCAGCGACTACTTCGAGCTGCGTGGCCTCGATTCGCAGATCCAGTTCCTGAGAGACACGGTCGCGGACCTCGAGCGCCAGTTCCAGTTGACCCAGCAGCGCTTGGCCGGCGGCGTGGCCACGGCGGTCGACGTGGCCCAGGCCGAAACCGAGCTCGAAACCGTCCGCGCCCAACTGGTCGACGCCGGCGTGGCTCGCGCCCAGTTCGAACACGCCATCGGCACGATCGCCAACTTGAGCCTGCCCAGCTTCAACATTCCCTTTTCGCCCCTCAACCTGCCTTTGCCCAAAATCCCCACCGGAGTCCCCTCGCAACTGCTCGAGCGCCGGCCCGATATCGCCATTCAGGAGCGCCTCACCGACGCCGCCAACGCGCAAATCGGCATTGCCGTCAGCGCTTTTTATCCCAGCATCTCCTTGGGCGCAACCGGCGGCTTTCAAAGCACCAGTCCGGGAACGTGGATTCAGGGCCCGAGTTCGCTCTGGAGTCTGGGCGCCCAAGCCACGGAGCTGCTCTTCGACGCCGGCCAGCGCCACGCCCTCACCGATCAGGCCCGCCACGCTTACGAAGCCCAGGTCGCCGGCTACCGCAATACGGTTTTCCAAGCCTTCGAGGATGTCGAGGACCAGCTCTCGTCCCTGCGCATTCTCGAACAGGAAGCGACCGTGGAGCAGGTCGCCGTCGCCTCCGCCCAGCGTTCCTTCAATCTCTCCAACCAGCGTTACCGCGGCGGCGTTACGAGCTACCTCGAAGTCCTTACCGCCGAACAAACCCTGCTCCAGGATCAAAGCACCGCCATCAGCCTGGAAACCCGCCAGTTCGCCGCCAGCGTCGGCCTGGTGCGCTCCCTCGGCGGAGGCTGGGACGTAACGCAGTTGCCTTAAGCTCGCACATCCCTGACCCCCTGACCCCTGATCCCTGACCCCTGACAACTGACCCCCTGACCACTCACACCATTGCCCGCTCTTTTACCCTCAAGTACTGATTCAGCACCGCCGCGGTCAAATGCCCCGGATCGAGATCGAGCGTTAGCGCGCCCTGTTCGCGCAAACGGGCGAGCAGCAGTTCGCGCCGCCCCGCCAGTTCCTGCGCCGCCGCGGCGCGAAACATCTCGTCGATGTTCTTTGGCCGCCCCCTGGCGATCGCCGTCACGTCCGGCTGAGCCATGGCGACAAAGAGCAGCACATGGCGGCGCAGCAACTGCAGCGCGCCGTCCACCACCTCCGGCCGCATCGCGGTCTCGGCCAGATCGGTGATCCACAAAATCAGCGCGCGGCGCGGCTGCAGCCGGTTCAGCACCGCCGTGGCGCGCAGGTGGTCGGCCTCGCTCGACTCGGCGCGCGCCTGCGCCAGGGCCTCCACAATCAGCCGCAAATGCGCTGCCCCACGGCCGGGCAGCACGCGCTGTTGCACATTCTGCCCGTAGACCAACAGCCCCGCGCGGTCGCCGGAGAACAAGGCCAGTTGCGCCAGCGCCACCGCCGTCGAGCAGGCGTGGTCCAGCTTCGAGTGCGCAATGCGGCGCGCGCCCGGCTGCGCCACCGCCCCACCTGCCTCGGGAAAAATCTTCGCCCGCAGCAGCCTTCCCGCGTCGATCACGATCCAAACCGCCTGGCTGCGCTCACTCTGGTAGCGGCGGGTAATGAGCTGGCCGCGCCGCGCCGTCGCCGTCCAGCACACGTCGCGCAGGTCGTCGCCCTCGAGATACTCGCGCAAACTCTCGAAATCGCGGCCCAACCCCCGCTGCTGCGCCTGGCGAAGCTGCAAATCGATCTGGCGTCCCCGCGCGAGAAAAATCTTCTGGTCCTCGCCGTGGCGTAGCGCGGGGTAAACGCGCACCGTCTGCTCAAGCCCGGCCGCCGCCCACCGCTCCACCAGCCCGAGCGGCGACGCGTAGCGAAGATAGACGTTGCCCGCGCGCGCGTCGCCGCGTTCACGCGGCTCAATCTTGTAACGCAGCGTCGCGCGCATGCCGGAGAGCGCCAGCAGCCTATACGTGGCCGGCGCGGGCGCAAGCGCTTCCGGCAAATCATCGGTCAGTCGGCATTCGAGCGCCGTTCCGCTCTGCTGTTCGACGGCCAGCTCAATCTCCGTTTCACTATCGAGCGCCGGCGCGTTGCTCCACGAGCGCTCGATCGCGATCGCGCCCGGCGCGGGCAGCCGCCAACCATCCCCGAGCGCCGCGGCAATCACCAGCGCGTCCCACGCCAGCATGCCGTAGGCCAGACGCGCATCAAAGAACCCTGGCAGCGCCAGCGCCAGCCCGGCCACAAGCAGCCAGATGGTCCGCGGTGTGAGGCCAAAAGCAAACCGTCCCCGCGCCCGGCAAGCCGCGCGCATCGCCTGGGGATGAAGCGACCCCTTCATCACCCCCTCGGCACCGCCACCGCGGCCAACACATCGTTCAGCACCCGATCCGCGTCAAAGCCCTCCAGCTCCGCCTCCGGCTTGAGCAGTATCCGATGGCGCAGCGCCGGCAACGCGGCGCGCTTCACGTCGTCCGGCGCCAGGTAATCGTGGTCGTC
>JASHTU010000397.1 GCA_030040395.1 Acidobacteriaceae bacterium | reverse complement strand
GGCGCCCTTGATTGGCCGGGACTTCCGCGCATCGGATGAGGGACCGCATGCGCCCAAGGTCGTCATTCTCGGCGACGCGCTTTGGCGCCAGCTCTTTCGTGGAGATCCTGCAGTCATTGGCAAGGCGATGAAGCTCGATGGGGACAATTACACAGTCATCGGCGTCATGCCACGCGGATTTGAAGACGTCCTTTCTCGCTCCGTTGAGCTTTGGACACCCGACGAATATGATTCCAGCCAGATCACCCGCGAATTCAATACTTGGGAGTGGGGTAACCACCTTCGAATGGTGGGCCTCCTAAGACCGGGAGTTTCACGCGTTGATGCAGCTCAGGAATTAGCTGGCGTCGCGCGAACTCCTTGGCCCCTATTCCCGCGGCCGCGGTGGGCCTCGCTCCACCTAGGGCTGATCGTTGACTCACTGCAGGATGACATCGCCCACACCGTCAAACCGGCACTGCTGGCGGTGTTTGGAGCAGTGATCATTGTGTTGGCGATCGCGAGCGTCAACGTCGTCAATCTCCTCTTGGCGCGGAGCGCGCAGCGCGCCGGCGAATTCGCAGTTCGAGGCGCACTCGGCGCATCGAGGCCACGCATTCTTCGCCAGCTCATCACCGAGGGCATGCTCCTGACGATTCTTGGCGGCACTCTGGGCATTGCGGCTGCTGTCACCGGAGTGCGCGTGATCGTTGCGCTGAGTCCGCCGGAATTGCCGCGCCTCAACGCCATTCGCTTTGACTCAGAGGCGTGTCTCTTCGCCTCTCTGCTGATCGCGATGATTGGCCTTGTTGCCGGCGCTGTGCCCGCCGTACACATCGCCCGCACCGACTTGCAGCCGGGGCTGCAATGCGCATCGCGCCGTATCGTGTCGACGCACCTCTGGACAAGGCGTTGTCTTGTTGTTGCAGAGATTGCGCTGGCCTTTGTCCTCCTGGTCAGTTCCGGCCTTTTGCTGCGCAGCATGCAACGGCTGCTTGCGGTCGACCCGGGATTCGACTCCTCGCACCTGATGACCATGCAGGTGGTCACTTCCGGACATCAATTCGACGAAATTCCAGCGAACCCTCGTGGCGCCGGTCGGCGAAGACATTTTTTCGAGCAGGCTCTCGATGCCGTTCGTCACGTGCCCGGAGTCCAGAGCGCAGCTTTCACAAGTCTGCTGCCCCTCAGCGATGATCCGCCGGTTGTGGGCCAGTATGGCGCGCAATTCGACGACGAGGACTCGCAGAGCGGCCACAACGTTTTTCGATACGCAGTAAGCCCCGGTTATTGCCAGACAATGGATATTCCGCTGATCAGCGGCCGGTTGCTTGATGAACGAGACACGGAGGCTGCGCCCCAGGCTGCGCTGATCAGCGAATCTCTGGCCCGGCATCATTTCGGAAGTCGAAATCCAATCGGCAGCCGTCTTCATGTGGGCCCAAGAGACCGGCCCTGGTACACCGTTGTTGGCCTCGTCGGCGATGTGAAACAGACTTCTCTTTCTATCGACGAGGAAGACGCTGTTTATATTTCCACTCGGCAGACTTGGTTCGCCGATGACACGCTATCGTTCGTGATGCGTGGGCAAGGAAACGTTGCAGCCCTGGTTCCCGCAATAAAGGCCGCCATCTGGTCGGTAGATAGCGATCAACCTATCGTGCGCATCGCAACTATGGATCGCATGATGGCAATCAGTGAAGCAGAGCGGCGCTTCATCCTGATTCTCTTTGAAACATTTGGAATCGTCGCCCTGCTGCTTGCCGCGATCGGACTCTATGGTGTTTTATCCGGGACTGTCGCGGAGCGGATTCACGAGATCGGGATTCGCATGGCTCTTGGGGCGTCACGGAGCAACATCCTGGCACTGGCGCTTCGGGATGGAATGCGGCTGACTGCTTTCGGCCTGGGAATCGGGCTGTGCGGAGCTCTTGCCGCCAGCAGAGGAATAGCCTCCTTACTCTTTGGAACCTCAGCGCTTGACCCGATCTCCTGGCTCGGAATGTCGGCACTGCTGGCGGCCGTTGCTGTGCTGGCTTGCTGGATTCCGGCATGGCGCGGCGCCAAAGTGAATCCCGCCAGCACGCTGCGGTCGGAATGATTGTGCTCGAATCGTGCATTGAAAGTTGACTGGCCGCGTCATCGGGAATCGGTCTCGGCGCAGGCGGTCAAGCGACGGCGAGGGCTTCGGCCATTTCCTTGAGAACCGACTCGGCGGCTTCGGCCGGATGGGGGGCTTGGGTGATGGGGCGACCGACGACGAGGTAACTGGCTCCGCGGCGGAGCGCTTGGGCAGGCGTGGCGACGCGTTTCTGGTCGGCGATTGCCGCGCCGCCGGGACGAATGCCGGGAATCACGAGGACAGCTTCGGGGCCAGCGAGGGTGCGAAGCGAGGCCGCTTCCTGAGGCGAGCAGACGAAGCCGCGCAGGCCGGCCTCGAGGGCGATGCGGGCGAGGCGCTCGACCTGCCCGGCGGGCGGGCCTGAGACGCCGGTGGCGTGGAGCTGTGCGGCGTCCATGCTGGTGAGGACAGTGACGGCGAGGAGTTGCGGGGGTTGGTGGAGACCCTCGAGGGCGGCTTGGGCGGCGGTGAGCATGGCCGGGCCCCCGGCGGCGTGGAGAGTTAGCATCTGCGCGCCGAGCACGGCAGCCGAGCGGACGGCTCCGGCGACGGTGTTGGGAATGTCGTGGAGCTTGAGGTCGAGGAAGATGGAGAGGCCGCGCTCAAGAAGGGGCTCGATCACGGAGGGACCGGCGGCGATAAAGAGCTCGAGGCCCAC
>JASHTU010000396.1 GCA_030040395.1 Acidobacteriaceae bacterium | reverse complement strand
GCCCTCTTCGTGCTTAAACTTGTGAGCTTCTTTTTTGAAAACGTAGCCCCAGATTTCGTCCACTTCCACATCTTGTACATTTAACCCACGAATCTTTTCGTCCATGAGATGCTGGCAACGCTCACCAGCCTTGAGCAGCAACGACATGATGGTATTCCGGTCCATGCCGGTAATCCGTTCTGTGCTGCGGATTGAGTTTCCCTCAAGCAAAAGCTGCAGCGCCATAACAGCGCGATCCTGCGAGACGTACATGGTGCCAAGAGTGCGCTGGTGCCCTTCGGTGTATGTCTTGTGGCACTTCGGGCAGCGGAAACGGCGCAAATTGTTGCGGTGCCTGCCGAACCGCTGGCAGTCCGCGCCGCATTCTTGGCACGTCATTGAGGCGGATTGTGTCTCACTCATCATGGTTAGATAATACAGCAAGCGCTCGCTGTTTGTCAAGCGTTGATTTTCGGAGTGATGTAGAATCTGGAATGCGGGCGGTGGGACTCGAACCCACAAGCCCCGGCAGAGGCGGCGGTTTGGAAAACCGCTGTGTATACCGTTCCACCACGCCCGCAGGATACGGGGAGCAGTCAAATGCTCCCCGTTCGCGTCCCTACACGGTTTGGTGGTGCGCGAATCCAGTTCATGCCTCTCATCGTGCCGATCTGCCACGGAAGCGTGAAATGCCTTGAGACAGAAATATCGCGGAAGAATGCCGGAAGATAGGAATATGAGCGGAACTTACGCGGAAGATGAACGGAAGTTTTTGTTGTAAATTATTGATATATCTAACTTAGCAATTCCTCTTTTGTGGTGCCCATTGCCGTTGCTATTTCGGTCAGAATGCTCCTCTTGATTGACCCCGTTCGGAGAAATTTACGAATGGTCTTATCGCTTGTGTTTGCTTTAATGGCGAATTCCGTTTGCCCCAATCCTCGTTTCTCCATGAACGCTTTCAGCTTTCGCGCCGCAGTCTCGCTCTTGATTTGCCCAGAGAACCTATGCTTCGCGGCTTCTGAGGGAGCCGCTGTGACCGCGCGTCTCCCAGACGATTCCCAAGCAGCAACGGCCATTTTAAGGAGGGGCGGGCCGGAAACAATATCGATTCCAGACTTAGCGTACTCAGCGATCTGCCGCGCGGTTGGAGTGAAGGAGTTAACCTCTGAATCCTTAGCGAGCTTCGAGTGGTCCGTGATTGTCCTTTTGATTCGATCCACGCGGTCGGGATTGTTCTTGAAGAACAGCTCAATGTGAAAATCGTTCTGGATGCATTTCACGACGCGCTGAAACGCGAACGCCTCTGATGCTGGACGCCAATGCGGTCTATAGGCGGGATTTGGAATCTGAGAATAGAAATCGTAGAAGCAATCGTAAAACCGAGTTGCGTAGGTTCGCGCATATTCAAACGCTGCTTGCGGGTCAATCAGTTCACGGTCATTGCAGCACCTGCTAAGTGCTAATCGCAAATCTTTTTCCATTGCTCGCAACTTGCCATGCATCTCTAGCGTGAGCGGCGGCATGTCGGACACTTCAAATGTCTTTCCCATCGCAGCCTTGCTCCAGGCGCAATAGGGCGTTACGATGGGGGTAACCAGCCGCACCATCGAAATGCCCCGGCCTCGCGCCGGGCTTTTCGTTTCTTGGGCCTATTTTAAGGGATTACGGCTGTTTGCGTGGTCTGCCGCCCGCGTTAGTCTTGCGCTTCGCCGCAAGCTGGCGGAAGTATTCGGAACCCTTTTGGGCGGTCACAGAGCCACCCTTCGCGCCGAGAATGGCGGCCGCGGGTAGCTTGGATTGATTCAGGAGATCGTCTGTCAGAGCACGCGCCACGGTGAGCAATTCCTTGGCTCTCGCTGTGCTGTTCGGTATTGAGAGCGTATCGTCAAGCTGAATGAGCAAGCGTTTGAGTGTCGCTAATCCTCTCGGCCTCATGGCCCGATGATACTACGATTGCAAGCGCTCGTTGTTTTCGCATCAACGCACTTTTAAGACAGCGCCGCAAAACCTGAGGGTCTGCGATCTCTGTGTATAATTCGTGACGCGAATCAAATTTCCGCCCAGGAGGCCGCGCAGACCGATTGGCATTCGGGGGCCTTCGGCATCGGCCTGACACTGCGATTGCGTCTCTGACCGTCTGATTTTGCGCCGTTCCTGGGCGCCCCAGGTCTCGATTTTGAGACCCGGGAAACCGAAATGCACAAGTACGAATTGATGCGGTCAGAGACCTGCGGAATGTGAGGAGAAGGTCTGATGAAGCCCGCTCGTCGTTCCCGTTTTTACCCTCATGCGATGGCCGGCGCCGCGGCCCTGGGCGTGGCGTTGTCGCCGGCGGTTATGGCTTCCGCGCAATCCTCGCGCACCGTCATTGGCGGCCGCGTGACCATCGTGGAGAGCGCGCAGGAGGCGGAGCCGGTGCGCCGCGCAACAGAAGACCTGCGCAACGATCTCGCGAAGGTCTTCGGGCGCGCTCCCAGGCTGGTGAACCAGCTTCAGGATGCGGGGCCGACCGCGATCCTCATTGCGCAGCGCGCTAATGTGCCTGCGGGTGTGGGCTGCGCCACGACAACCGAGACTGAGGCTTTTGCGTTTTCTATCGTGAATGCGCGGGCGCACGGTCAACCGCAGCGCGTGGTGTGCCTTACGGGCGCGGACGTACGCGGCACGATCTACGCCATCTATGAATTCTCGCAAACGGTGCTCGGCGTTGACCCTATGTATCTGTGGACGGATAAGCAGCCGGAGAAGCGCGCCTCGATCACGCTCCCCGCTGATTTCGCCCGCGTTTATCCCCAGCCGGTTTTCCGCTATCGTGGTTTTTTCACCAACGACGAAGACCTGCTCACCGGATGGATTCTTGCGGCCAAGGGCGAGCACACCGGAATCTCGCTGAAGGTGTGGGACAACGTCTTTGAGACCATCCTGCGCCTCAAAGGCAACATGGTGGTTCCGGGGACCTGGATTTTTCCCGACGACGCGCAAGTGCATGCGGCGGCGGCGCGCGGGCTGATTGTGAATCAGCATCACGCCATCCCGCTGGGCTTGAACGTAGCGCGTTGGCCGAAGGACGTTCCCTACAATTTCTCGACGCATCCGGAGATTCTGGAGCGCGCGTGGAAGGACGCGGTGGCGAAGTACGCGCCGGACCAGGAGATTTTGTGGAGCGTGGGTTTGCGCGGCCTTTCGGACTCAAGCTACGCCTCGCTTGACCCCAGCGTGCAGGGCAACGATGCGCTGCTGGGCAAGCGCATCAGCGACGCAATCGCCGCGCAGATGAAGATTGTGCGCGCCCGCTATCCCAACGCGCAGTTTGTGTCCGATCTCTGGGCGGAGGGCGCGCGGCTCATGAAGGAGGGGTATCTGCGGATCCCGCCGGAAGTGACGCTGGTATGGGCCGACACTGGCTACGGCGACATGCAGGACGGCGGCGAAGTGGCGCGGGGCGAAGGCATGTACTTCCACGTGGCGATGATGAACGGGAACGCCAACCAGCTTTCGGAGATGGTTCCCGTGAAAACCATCCAATCAGAACTGGGCCGCTACATCAAGGCGGGAGCGACTTCCTACCTGCTGCTGAACACCAGCGACATACGCCCGGTGGCGATGACGGCGCGTGCGGTGATGGAGACTGCGTGGGGCGGCGTGGCCGCGAGCACGGGAACAAAGATGGGCAGCGAGCTACCCGCCGATGCGGACGGCGCTTATTACCAGCGCTGGGCGACGGAGGAGTTCGGCCCCCGCTCGGCAAAGGCCCTTGAAGAAATTTATAAGGCGTATTTCGCGGCGCCCGCGCTGCGCCGGCGGTTTGGCTTTCCGGAGCTGACTTCGGCCGGCAACACGCCTCCGCCGATGGCCCGCGAAGTTGCGCTCGTGGATGGCGACCAGCATTACCATACCGAGGCGAGGAGGCTGATTCTCGATGAATTGAGCGGGCATCAGGTGATTGCGATTCCCAGCCAGTCGCCCAAGTGGACTGAGCCGCGCCTTGTGCCCAGCTTTGACACACAGATGCGGCAAGCCGCGCTGGACGCGGACATTGAAGACTGCGCAGCGGCCGAGCCGCGCTGGGACACAGTGTGGAAGGTGGCCGTGGCCGCGGAGAGCCTCGTCGATCCCGCGCGGCGGAACTACTATCAGGCCGAAGTGCTCACCATGATCGCCATCAATCGCGAGAGCAACCGGATGCTGCTTGAACTTGCGCGCGCCATGAAGGACGACCAGGCCGGCCAGACGGTGAAGGCGGAAGCTGAAGCAACCGAAGCGCTCCAAGCTCTCGATGCGGTCGAGCAATCGATGTCGACAGCCGAATACGGCAAGTGGAAGAACTGGTATCGCGGCGATTGGCTGACCGGCGTATATCGCACCCGAGAATTGGTGGCTGCCTACGCCGCCCATCTCAAGGATCCGCTCGCCAAATTACCGGCGCCTGCGTCGTGGACGGGATGGGAAGGATACTTTCACATCATGGAATATGAAGGCGATCGCTCCGCGGACGTGCAATGAGGGAGAACCAAGCGGGTTACGTGCGCGCGACCGGGTCGGTTCAACTCCGGCAAGACGCCGCAACTCGCATCAAGAAGGCAGAGGTTTTCATGGTTTCTACCTTCCGCACCATCCGTCCGGGTCGCGTGTCCGGTTTGCCGGAGAGCGCCTATTCCTTTTCCACGATTTGTTGGCTGAGGTAGCGCTCGTAACCCAACTCGGTCATTTGGTGGACCTGAGCCTCAAGAAAATCGACATGCTCTTCTTCATCCTTGAGCAGGCGCTCGAATAATTCGCGTGAGGCGTTGTCTCCCTCTTGACGAGCCATCTCGGCGGCGCGGTTATACATGGCGACGGCTCCGATTTCGAGATTCAGGTCGCTTTCGATCTGCTCTTTCACGTTTTTTCCGATGGCGAGATCGATATGCTTGGTCAGATTCGGCGTCCCGTCCAGAAAGAGGATTCTTTCAATGAGCATCTCCGCGTGCTTCATCTCGCCGACGGATTGCTTTTTGATCAAATCGCCGAGACGGTCATAGTGCCAGTTTTCGCACATTTCGGCGTGCAGAAAGTACTGGTTGATGGCTGTTAGCTCTTCATGCAGCGCTTCGTTCAGAGCGTCGATTACCTTGGGGTTGCCCTTCATCTACGGAGACCTCCCTTTTCAATTCTTAACTTGTAACATTCTGCGTCTCAGCACGCTTGTCCTGCAACTCAAGCGGCCGACAGCTTCACCTTGCGGAAATCGAAACGGGCTTTGGCAATGGGCGCGCCCGCAACCTCAATCCGGGTCAGGTCGGGCGTGCCAACGCCCAGATGCTCGGCCAGGTGGAGCATATTGTCGGAAGTCTCGAATGGATGCACGCCGCGATCGGCCATGGGGTCAAATCCCATGAGCGCCATGGCGACGGCATCGGTGGAAACGCAGTTGGTTCCGGCGATGAGCAGGCCGGGATGTACGGGGATGTGGTAGCCGCCATATTGGTTGGGGATTTCGCCGCCGGCCATGCTGTAGATGCCGTCGATGACCGCGAGGTGAATGGGACGAGCCGCTACGAGATCGGCGACGGCGCGGGGCACGCGATAACCGCCCTCTTTCGGCGAGTTGACATTGACCGCCGGAGGCGCGCTCTTGGGAGGCTGACGGTTGCCGAAGTGGAACAGGGAGCGGCCGCCGCGCGGAACCAAAAGGGGTTCGTCTTCGGGGGCAAAATCGCTGTAGATGGTGCAGGGAGTGATGCCGAAACAATTCTTCATGGACAGCGTGACGCCGGTAGTGCGGTGCTCTTTGAGCTTGGCCAAAGAGATGAAGACATCGCAGTCCCGATAGGAGTGATTCAGATCGTAGCCGGTGAACAGCAAGCCGCCGCCGGGGACCATGAAGCGCGCATAGGTCTTGCCGCTCCCAAGAAAATTGGTGTTCTCAAATTCCACCCGCCGGGCCGCGTTCTCAAATTCCTTCGGCTGCCAGCCGGCGTAGACCATGAATTCCTGGAGCGGTTCGGTGGTGGCCCAGGGACTTTCAAGCAGACGTATGCGTTGCGCTCCCGCTCTATCGAGCAGATGAACCAGGGCCCAGATCACCTGCGGATGCGGCCAAGTGGTGATCTCTGGCGGCAGGTAGCGAAGGCGCACCGTGGCCGAGCCGGTGAGGTTGAGCTTGATGGCCACCGTCTTTCCGCGCACCAGCGTGTCCAAGCCGCCCAGCTGATCGAACATAGTGGACAGCGCATCGACAACCTGGCGGTTGTACTCGGGGCAGGTTGCAACGGCGACGCGCCCTGCGGGCGCCTGCTGCGCTTGTAGCAGTGCGGGACGCGCGATGTACGCCCCGGCAGCCATGGTCATGGCGCCGAGAAACTCGCGACGGGAAGTTTTTCTGTTCATGGTCAGACCGTCCTCTCAATCTCCACAGCGCAATGGACGAGAACCGTGGGAAGATCGAAACTCGTCCCCTGGCTGGCGGAAATACCCGCCAGGGATGTAGAAGCCTGCGCATGCGGGCTCCAAAGCTTCGCTCCCCGAGCCTTTGCCTTGATCCAAAGCGCCACATAGGTGGCTGCTTGCGGGGAGTAATTCAGGATTTGGACCAACTCTCGGCCGTCAGGTCCCATGCTGGTGTAGCAGTTTGTGCCGTTGGGGTTATACAGCCGCGACAGATCGTTTTCGCGGCCCAGCAACAGGTGCGCGTCGATGGCGAGCTGATAGGGGTCGGAAAAGCCGCCGGGAGCAACCACGATTCTGCCTTGGCCCAGATTGTAAATCTCATAGCCGAAGAGCCAGTCCTCCTGATGCGGCTTGATTCCCGCGGGGCCCCAATACTTGGGGGCGATGAACAGGCCACCCTGTCTCACAAAAGCGATTAAGTTGCGGGCCTGGGCGGGGTTTGGCTCGTCGTCGTCCATCCAGAGGACCGCCTTCAGTTTGGTTACGGGATCCGCCAGCGCGCGCCTTCGATCCAAAATCACAAATTGAGTCTGATGGCGGTTGAGAAGATTGAGCGTTTCACCGGCCATGAACGCGTTCGACCCGGTGAAATCGGAGACCACCGCTAAAACCCCCATCGGCTCGTAGCTTTCCCACGCCGCATGACGATCGAAAAAGGAGAGGGTTTCAGAGATGCGCGACCATGCATCGAGGGCCGGGGCGTCGCCGTTCAACAGCGCGGTGCGCATCTGGCCGTCGAGGGAAAGAATCCCGCGCGCCCCATAGACGCGACTGTCGGCGATGGCCAGGCAGTACTTTTCAGCCGGCAACATGCCGGGGAAGTCAGGAAGATCGATGGAGAGCCAAAGCGATTTTTCAGGGGCCATCCGGCGGGCAAGCAAGGAGAACCAGCCATTGGAGTTGACCCAGGGGTCGCCAGTGGGTCCGCCGAGCGCGATGTCGCCTTTCATGGTGGGAAGATTGATTTCGGGCCAGACGTTGCCGGTGGTCGAGTAGATGCCGGTGGCGCCATCCCAATCGATGCTGTCCCGCGGGAACTCGAGAATCGCAGGCAAATCGAGGTCCTGGCTCGCGCCGCCCTCCAGCATGACAGCTTCGAGCCCTGCCGCTCTACCCGCAGCGGCGGACTGCGCCGGATTCGCTTTTGCTGACACTTTGCCGACAAAACTCAGACCCAGCGCGCGGCCAGCATCAAGAAGAGGCTGCAGCGCTTGTTGCTGCGGCTTGTCAGCAGCTGCCCCGGAGGCCCATTCGACGAGGAGGCAGTTGACAGGTGTGCCCTTGAGCAACTGCAAAGCGGATGGATGAGCCCAACCTTCCGCGACCTTCTTCAACTCCCAACTTCCACTGTTCGATGCGCCGACCCGGGCCACCTCCTTGGGTCCACAGGGCCAGTACATCGGCGACCATTTGGCGTTCAAACCCATGCTTGTTCCCCGTCACGGTTCCCGGCCAGGGTCGGTTCCCAGCCGTTGTGAAATTCCGAGTGCGCGCCGTGCCGGGGCCGGGCAATTTCTTTTCCGAAACCATTCCGGAAGTTCGACTTTGCCTGGCGCCTCAGGTTTTTCGCGAATATGCGGCAGTGTACTTGAATTGAAGGGCAATCTGCAAGGGCTGACATCACTGTAAAGCGTTTTAGGAGGGAGCGATCGCAATTAGACTCGTGCGTGGGGACCTCTTTGGGCAACCGGGTCAAACAGGGCGCGGGCTTGTCCACGTCAAGCCTTCAAATATGGCTTGAGATATTGGTCGAGAGCGGCGCGAATAAACTGCTTTTCGTCCTCGGTGAGAGGCGCGCGCCTGCGACCCATTCCGCCGCCTCCACCCATGTTCCGCCGGGCTTCCGGCTCCATGGGCTGAGGGCGAAGCTTGACATCTTCCGGGAAGACGCCGCGAGCGATCATCAGGTACTCGGTGGCGCCGGGAATGGTTGCGAAACCCTGCACGCGCCCGAACATATCAAAGGCCTCGCGCTTTTTGCCGGCCCAGTAGAGGTCCATCACTTGCTGCAGCAGGTCAGCGAACTGAGGCGTGGGGCAGAGACCGGTAAAGCCCAGCGGCAGCTCCTCGAGCAACTCGTTGCCCGTTCCACCGCCGGCTGCCCAGACCGCCAGTTTGTTGCCGGAGCCCTGCATCAGTTGCGGAGCGCGTTCGAGGGGATTTCCCACTTCATCCTTGGTCGCCTTCATGGTGGGGATCTCCTGGAACATGCGGACCATGAGATCCACGCTCATCGTGCCGCGCGTCTGCACGATCAGAGGCAGATCCGTGGCGGCGCCAATGGTCTTGTAGTACTCGAGGATGACGTCGTCGCTCCGATCCCAGCCGTTGTTGGGTGGCATGGATTCAATGGCGTCAGCGCCATGCGCGGCGGCGTGCTTGGCGTAGCGAACCGAAGTGGCCGTATCCCAGTTGACATTTTGGACCGCAATGACGATGGCCGCGCGCCCGCCTTTGCCCGCGGCGAGAATGGTTTCTGCGCCTTCAATGCGCTCGGCGTCAGAGAGTGTGGACCAACCGCTGGCGAACACCGGCCAAATCATGCCGTTCACCCGGCCCCGGTTGATGAACTCGACCTCCGCCGCGAGCGCAGCCGTGTCGAGTTTGTCCTCCGGGGTGAACGGCGTTTCGAGAATGGGATAGAGGCCGCTGAGCGGCTTACCGCTCGGGGTCTTCAAACGAACGCCGTGGACATCGGCACTCTCCGCGAGCGCCGCGGCCTCAACAAGGCCGGCGCTCAAAGCCAGCATTCCCGCACTCTGCAGAAAGGTTCGCCGGTCCAAGGGATGCACGCCGGCATTCGCGCTCATATGAGTATCGTCTCCTTTTCCTGAATCCGTATTTCGTTTTCTCCTTGATGGAGAGAAATGCCGAACCTTCGCGCGCTTTTCGAGGCCCCGAGCGTAGGTTGCTATGGCCCGTCTTGACGATCTTCTTTCGGGACCGAGCGTATGACCACCACCATCGATTCGTATGGCGCCAAATGAAGCTGAAACGACAAGCCACTTCCATTGCGCGTGGCGGCGATAGGCGCGATGGATGCTATTTGAGGATCCCAGCGTTCCGCCTTGTTCCCGCGGGAGCGAACGGTTGCCAGCGCGTCGATGGCAGTGGAGCCCTCGTTGAACAGCAGGTAGACGTCGGCGTCGCTCCAACGGCGCGACATAACGCGCAGAGACGACTCCGGCTCGCCGGTGCGCACCGTGGGCGGCGCCGCGGCCAGCACCGCCGCCATGATGGCCGGATCGACGACCAGCGGCTGAGGCGGAGCGCTGGGCGGAGACATTCCGGGCACAGGCGTGGTCTCGAGTTGCGCATCGAGGATTTTCGCCCACGCGAAGTCCGCGATGGTTGCGGCCCGCGCATCGCGCATGGTCCGGCCGGCGATCCAGCGCGGCGTGTCTCCCAGGAAGATGACTTTCCCTCCTCCGGCAGCGAATGCGCGCAGGCGTTCGAGCGCCGTAGCGGAGAGAATCTCCACGTCGGGAAGCAGGATGGCGCGCAAGCGATTGCCGCTGAGGGTTTGGAAGTAGCCGCGTCCGGCGATGAGATCTTTGGCCAGCGAATCTTCGCTTACGATGTCGAAATCGATTTGATGTTCGCTGAGCAGGCGTTCGGCGGAGAGAAACTGCCGGTTGGCGTCTTCATCGCCCAACCACATGGAACTCGAGGGAAGATAAAGGCCGACCTCTGCGTCGGGTCTCCCCATCGACATCAGGTAGCTCATGCGTTGGACATAAGCGGCGAGTTCCGGAAAGCCGGGCTCGCCCATATACGAGGGCGGAGGCTTGGGCCCTGCGGAGGTCGCCGGGAAATACATCATCTCCACCAGGTTAACGCCGCGAACGAATTGCTCGTTGAGGATGTAGCGCGCTTGCGCAACGTCGGGCCGGGGAAAGTAGGCGGCGAAACTCTCAGTAAAGGCGCGCGGCTTGCCGTAAAGGTGCGCGACGGAGCTGGCCAGGCGCGGATAGTCGGAGATGGTGTCCATCCATATCTGATGCCAGATGGCGTCGATTCCGGGGACCTGGACGTAGCGCATGTCGCGGAAGAACGAGCCCTCGCTGTGCGTCAATTCCATTTGCCGTTCCTCATGATTGAGGTGCACCTGGTACTCCAGGTTGTTCTCGGCGCACCACACTGCCTGGGGCTTGAAGAAGCCATCCTCGAACATGCGCGAAAAGACGTCGTAGTAATCGCCTTTGATCCGCCGCTGTTCGTCGGTGAGATGAATGGGAACGCCGGGGTCCTTGCGCGAGGGGCTCTCGGCGAAGAGCGCCGTGTACGGCTGGATGTCGTAGCCCTTGATTTCGCGGAAACGGGTGAAAAACGCCGGCGTCCAGGGCAGCCCGTCGATGGAATAGTCCGGCTCATCGCCGCGAAAGCCCATGATCGTCTTCCCAAACTCATCGCCGACATACCTCTTATATTGCTCATGGGTGAATTCGAGAAACTGCTCGGTGGCGGCGGGATTCAAATAGTCTTCGAGAGACTGCTCGGTGTCCTTTACGCGGCGGGTGTTGGTGTCGGAGCGTGTGGGCGAGGTGCGGAATTCGTGATCGACGATGAGCACGGTCCAAATGCCGGGCGGCGCCGTCCAGTCCAGCGCGCCGTTATGCAGCGGTAGCGAGACGGCGTTTCCTTCCACATCCACGGCTACCGCGCTGACGGTGTCCGCAGGCAGATCGCGGTGCAGCGTGGCGCCGCCCCTTACCGGTATTTCCTGGGTGACTTCAAGCGCCTGCATGCGCAGGGAGGGCGCTTTGGTGGTGAACAGTCCGCCCGCAAAGCCGCTGGGATAGCCGGCGTCATCCACAATCCAAACCCGCATGTCACGCTGCTTCGCCTGCTCGACGAACTGGCGAAAGAAAGCGAAGTATTCCGGCGAAAGATATTGGACCGGCGTGTTATAGCCCCATTGCACAGTGACTGTGCGGAACCCGAGTTTCTTGATGGTGTCCAAATCTCGCTCGACGGTTTCAAGCGTGACCGGGCCGTTCAATCCGTAATACGGCTCGGGGCCAAATTCGGATGGCGGCGATTGCCAAACCGAAGCCACTTGCGCAGCCGTCGGGGACTGGAGGGTCTGCCACGATTCCGATGCGCAATGCGCCCGCGCCGAACACAGCAGCCCGGCAGCGATGACCATCCACGCGTGGTTCCTCATCAATCAAGCTCCCACAGTTTACTTAACATGAATCTGCCAAACTTTGACCAGCCGCGATGCGCCGGCGGGCCCGCTTACATCCAGAATGACCGTGTAGTTACCGTATCTACCCGGTTTGGGGGCGTATTGGTGGATGGGATTTTGCTCGGTTGAAGTAGCGCCGTCTCCGAAGCTCCATTTCCAGGATGTAATCTCGCCCTCGGACTGATCCTGAAATGCGACGACGCCGCGATCGACATCGACGATCTTGTCTGTCCAATGTGCCGCAATCGGCTTGCGGTATTGCGGTTCCAGCGGCATCAGCCGAAACCCGACCAGCTCGGACGCGTTGCCAAAAAAGGTCTGTACGTGCGACAGGTTCCAGAATTCGCGTTGGTTGGAATCCGCGCTCTGATACTTGATCGCCGCCCAGGAGACCCCGATCAGCTTGTTTTCGGTGAGCACGCTTTCGACAGCCCGTTGCGAGCCATCGCAGCCGGCGTAGTCGAACAGAGTGATGTAAAACTCCAGAATCAGCTTGCCGCCCTCGCCGGGCTTGAAGCTGTAGTTGTAGGCGTGGTTGGCGTAGGGAAAATCCTTGGTGTACTGCGCGCATCCCCAGTCCATGGCCCAGTCATTGTCTTCGGCCGGCGTAAAGATGTGGTAATTCTGCGCCTGCACGCCCTGAAACGAGTGGTAGGCGTCCCATCGGCTGAGGCGCGGATCGATGACGTTGAGCGCGCCCACCGCTTCCGGTGTCCACACATCGCGATGGTAAATGTCAATCAGCGGCCCGCCGGAAAGATCGCCGTCGGCGACCACTTCAAAAATGTCGTTATGGAGGTCGGGACGCGAGCAGCACCACTTCCGGTTATAGGCCTCATAGAGAAAATAAAGGCGATTCAGTCCCTTGACCCAGCCTACTTTCACCTTCACGTCGAGGTCTTTCGGATCGCGGTTCACGCCGTGTCCTCCCGGAGCCTCGGTGTTCTCCAACTGGTCCATGCCGATGGCGTAGCTGTCGGGAACCATAGCCCAATCATCGGCTTTCCCGTCAATGCGGGGGATCAGGTTGGGAGGAAACTGGAAAACTTTGAAGGTGACTTCGGGTCGAGCAAGCCCCCAGGCGGGCAAAGTCCCAATCACCCCGATGAAAAGCACAACCACGGAACGAATCACGGTTGAAACTCCATGTTTCTTTTACGCTTCTAAGTGTGAGTCAGGCGCCTTTTCGTCCCAGCGGCGCTGTTCCAGGCTTGTCTTCTTCGTCAGGCGGCCATAGTTTTCGAAGAAACCGGATCAGGGGCTGCTGCTGCTTTCGCGCCGCCCAAATTTGGGCGGCGCGCCGATGATGCGCCCATTTCATGTCTCCGGCTCGTCCGCATCCAAATCCTCCACGCCAGTCAAGCTGATATGGAATATACACCAACAATCGGGAATCATATTTCATTTTTCTCGAGTACTTCGCATTTTCTGCAACCTTTGTGTTGACTTCCCTTGAGCATATCGATAAAGTTGCTATGCAAGTCCGGGAGCCGCCCCATGTTGCCGATGGAGGACGTGTCTGAAGTTCCAAACCAGCGCCATGCCCGCCAGGCATTCAGCCTCGAAGGCCAAACGGCCATCGTAACCGGCGCGGCGACAGGCATCGGAGAAGCCATCGCCGTCCGGCTCGCCAGCGCGGGCGCCGGCGTTGCGGTCTTCGACCTGAACCTCGCCGGCGCGGAGCATGTGGCCCACTCCCTGCCCAATCATTCTTTCGCTGTGGAAGTGGACGTTTCCGACGCCGCCTCAGTGCGGCAAGGAGTCGAAGCGGTGCTCAGCCGGACCGGCCAGATCGACATCCTGGTGAACAACGCCGGCATCGCGGGCCGCGCGGCCTTTGTATGGGAGCAGACTGACGAGGACTGGCAACGCAACATTGCCATCAATCTTACCGGCGTGTTCAACTGTTGCCGCGCGGTAACCCCCAGCATGCGCAGCCGCGGCTATGGGCGCATCGTCAACGTGGCGTCGATTGCAGGCAAAGAGGGCAATCCGCGGATGGCGCCCTACTCCGCCACCAAGGCCGGGGTGATCGCTTTCACCAAATCATTGGGAAAGGAACTGGCCACGGAAGGAATTTGCGTCAACGCGGTTTCCCCGGCCGTGGTGCACACCCAGATTCTGGATCAGCTTACGCCCGAGCAAGTGACGTACATGACGGACCGCATTCCCATGCGGCGCGCGGGCAAAGCCGAAGAGATCGCTTACGTGGTGCAGTTTCTCGCCAGTAGGGAATGCTCATTTGTAACCTCGCAATGCTATGACGCTAGCGGTGGTCGCGCGACGTATTGATGAAGTCGGTCCCCTGGGAGGCGAGAAAGTCTTTGGAGATCTTTGCCGAGGCGTCGCGCAGAGAGGCCTTGATGGCGTCCTCGTGGTCGGCGTCGCGCACGCGCATCTTGGGGCTGGACGCGCTGAGAGCAACGTTTACTTCGCCGCCGATGTTGAAAACCGGAACCCCGAAACAGATTCCGCCGGGAACAGACTCCTCGCGATCGGTTGCGAACCCATCACTGCGGATGCGTCGAAACTCATCCGCCAGTTTCGACCGATCGGTGATGGTTCGGTCTGTAAATTGCCAAAGGCCGTAACTGCGCAGAAGCTTTTCGCGCCGCGCATCATCCTGAAATGCGGTGATTACCTTGCCGAGCGAACTCGCATTGGGAGGAACAATATTCCCGACCACATTGCTCATGCGAATGATGTGCGGGCTTTCGATCACGGCGACGACTTCAATCCGGTTGTCGAAGAGGACCGCCAAACTGACCGTTTCCAGTAAATTCCGATTGACTTCCCGCATGTGAACGGCTGCGACCCGAAGCAAACGGGCGAGCCAAAGAGCGGGCACCACGGAGTGGATTTCGGGAGCAATCTGATACTTGCCCACGCCGCTCGCCGCCACGCATCCCGACGCCTCCAGAGTGCGAAGCAGGCGAAAAGTCGAGGTTTTCGACAGTTGGATGCTTCCGGCTATCTCGTGCAGGCTCATCGCACAGCCGGACGACTGGAGCACTTCCAAAACCCGCAGACTCTTGACTACCGCGCGCGAAAAATATCTGTCGTTTTCGCCGCCCTTTGCTCGGGCCGCCCTCTCCGACCGCATCCCATCGGCAAGGGGGCGCACCGCGGCGACCTCTGTGCGCCGGGTCGCGCGTTCTCGCTTTTTGGCGGAAATCGGCGTTCGCGGGGGCATGGCTGCGATTCCTCAATCGGCTACAAACTTCATGCGGCTGACTTCGCCATCATATCCATTTTCCGGCCGCCTGTCATTCCGCATTGGCTCAAGCAGAGCTGGCGTAAAACGCCTGCGGAGCAGCCGCAAGCGCATTCCTTCAAAGCAAGTAAGCACATTCGAAGTCTCGCCTGCACGCGTCCATGATACGGGAAGCAGCGTCTTTGCACAACCATTTGTTTCAGAAAATATATTGACATTTCATTTTTGACGTTGTTAAGGTGCGATTTGATTGTTTGCATGCAGTTCGGGCTGATGTAGTGAGTCTCGAGGAGGGCGAACCGTGAGAAAGCTTCCGGGAGTGTTCTCGTCATGGTGGAGAACCTTCATCCTGTTGCCGGTTTTCGCCTGCGCCGGCTGGGCGCAGGGCACATCGCTTCCCCAGTTGCGCATTTCCGATAACGGCAGATATCTGGTCAAAGCGGATGGGTCGCCGTTTCTTTATCTTGCCGATACTGCTTGGACGATGCTGGACTGGACGCGGGCGGACGTGAACGTGTACCTGCAGGACCGTGCAAAAAAAGGTTTCACGGTGATTCAGATCAGCGCGGCGGGATTCAACGCCCTTGCGACTCCAAACGCATTCGGCCAGACCATCTTTGTCGATCGGAATCCGAACCGGCCCAACGATGCTTACTTCCAGGAACTCGATTATGTGGTGAATGAGGCGGAGTCTCTTGGACTATATGTCGCCTTAGTTCCGCTTTGGGCGAATAATTTTGAAAGACCCGCGCATCTGGACGGTTTTCCCGATGATCCCTATCCCGACGTGCTCGATCCATCGACGGCGTTCAGTTACGGCAAGTTTCTGGGAGAGCGTTATCGGCAGAAGCCGGTGATCTGGATTCTCGGCGGCGACTGGTTTTATAGCGGTTATGAAGACGTGTACCGATCGATGGCGGCCGGTCTCAAGGAGGGCGAAAATGGAATTCCGCACTTAATGACCTTCCACCAGAAGCCTCGCGCTCCGCTGGTTCAGGCGCGTTGGCTGAATTTTCAGATGATACAGACCAGCCACACCATCTGGAACCGCAGTTACGATCTTATCTTGCAGGATTGGAATAGCGAGCCCACGAGGCCGGTGGTGATGGGCGAAGGCGGTTATGAAGGAATCGCGGACCATACCATGGAGGTCGTGCATACCATCGACGCGGCGGACGTGCGCAGGATCGCCTATTGCGCCTTCTTCGCGGGGGCCGCAGGCTACACCTATGGGGCGCAAGGTGTTTGGAACCATTACGGTCCGCGTCCTCCACGCGCCGCCCAGGCATCCGGAGCAACCGGAAGATGGGGCAGTTCGCCGCCTTGGCCGGAAGCGCTGCAACTGCCTGGCAGCGCGCAGCTCCGCTTTCTGCGGGCTCTCCTCGAATCGCGGCCTATGGTGGAAAGAATTCCGGACCAATGGCTCATTGCCGACGATCAACTAAGCACTGTCGACCGCATCCAAGCGACCCGCGCCGAAGATGGGAGTTATGCTTTCATCTACATGGCGTCGGGAAGAAAACTGAGGGTCCAGATGATCGACCATGGCGATGCATTTCCCTTCTTCAATAAACTGTCGGGCGACCGGATCCGGGCGTTTTGGTACGATCCGCGCAACGGAACTTCGCAAAACATTGGCGAATTCAAGAAAGAGGCGTTCAGAGACTTTACGCCGCCGTCGACCGGAACTGGCAACGACTGGGTGTTGGTGCTCGACGACGCATCAAAGAATTACCCTCCGCCCGGAACGAGCGTTGATCACCAGCACTGAAAAGGATGAAGTTCCACGATGCGGAGCGATCGCGCTGTCTAACCTGGGACGGCGATGCATTGATATCGTCAATATCCAAAAGGAGAAATTTGCGATGAAAGGATTGGGCCGGGCGTCTCGGATACTGACGGTGGTTTTGCTCTCGGTCATGGCGAGCATTCATTTGGCCGCGGCCGCGACGCTTCCCCAGTTACGCGTCTCCGACAACGGCAGATATTTCGTTACCGAAGAGGGAGCACCCTTCCTT